>VGJJ01000001.1 GCA_016867455.1 Candidatus Iainarchaeum sp.
GGAATGCGCGCAGGGCATCTAATCCATTTCTCACGGAATCCTGTCGCTCTTTTCCTCCGGGAACAATTTGTTTGACTTTTGTTATTCCGAGTCGGTTCATCCATTCCGTTGTTTCTTTAATCCATTCGGGGTGCATCATGATGGTGATGGATGAAATTTGCGGGTGTGCTTGAAACAATTGCATCGAGTATGCAATAATGGGTTTTCCCGCGAGAAGAATGAAAGATTTGTTCACGTGATTTTTCATCCGCGTCCCGGTACCGCCTCCGCCTAACAATACGTGCACGGCCATACGACCATACTCCTTCCTAAAGGAATATATACTCACGTTCACCTTTTCCACGCATGACTAAAGGCCAGGGTTCCACTGAGTATCTCCTCCTCATCGCGGGGGCTATTCTGGTGGCAGTCGTTGTATTATTCATGCTTTCATCCATAGCACCCGCGGGAGAGGCCATTCTAAACAGCAGTGTTCAAACGTTTGAACAAACCATAAGCACAGACAACCAAAACTTGTTGGGTGGTGGACAAAATAATAATCCAAGTCCCGACACTAGTAGTTGTGGAGACAATCAAATCACAGGAATCGAAACGTGCGACGTTGATTTTTTGGGCACCACTTTTTTTGGAAATACGACCTGCGCATCTTTTGGTTATGATTCGGGATGGTTAGAATGCACGGGTTGTAACATCGATTCAGGCAATTGCTATAACAAATTCAAAAGTAGTAGTGGCGGAGGGGGAGGCGGCGGAGGAGGAAGTAGTGGTGGAAGCGGTGGCGGAATTCCAGGCGGAGGAGATGTGTGCGGTGACACGTTAATTACGGGCTCCGAAACGTGTGATGTGTCAGGAAATAATGGATGCTCCCCCGGGTTAGGGTGCAACAACTGCACGTCTTGCTCGCTTCCATTTTCACAAGTTTGTGGAAATGGAATAATTGAAAATGGAGAAGTTTGCGAGTTGACGGGCGTTTCCGGTTGCTCAGGAACAGACACATGCAGTTCTTGCACGCAATGTATCGCCGATACAACGTCTCCGTCGATTAGCACTTTTTCCATTACGCCCGGAGATGGTCAAGCGTCTATTCAGTTTACGTCCGTGGATCCAAATCCTCCAGCCAACCCGGTCACCTCTAAACTTGCCCGCTCCACCACATGGAGTGATATCCAAAACATGACCGTTAGTCAATTTGACAACCCGCCCGTGGGAATAAATATTGTTTTTTCAGGGGGAAATATTGAATCGATTGTCGATGGTCCGCTGGTAAATGGACAAATTATCTACTACCGTCTCCGCGCGTGTGATTCGGCAACCCCAACACCCAATTGTACGTTGTCAACGACCCTATCAACTACTCCCGCGGCAGGCTCTCAATCAGATATCACTCCGCCCACCATCGACTTGTTTTCACTCACCCCAAGCGATGCGAGCATTGACGTTGATTTGAGCGCTACCGATCCCGCACCGGCGAGCGACCCCGTTCAATATATTATTATTCAAGGAACATCATTCAACGAAGTAGACACGCTGCCCGTTAAAGGGACAGTAAGTTTTGACAACCCACCCGCAACCATTTCAGTAATCTATTCTAACAACCACGCGTCTGGAAGCAATATTCGTATAACCGACAGCCAATTGACAAATCAAACTACCTATTATTATCGCGTCCGCACATGTGATGCAGCATTACCCATTTCAAATTGCTCCACCAGTCTCACGCTAGGGGCTACTCCGAATAGTGTTCCTGACACGGAAAGCCCCGTTATTGATTCGTTTACTCTCTTGAAAGGAGATGCCCGGGCCACCATCACCTATTTGGGACACGATTTACCCGTTCCATCTACACTATCCTATTTCATTGCCCGCTCAACAGACGCAAGTGCGGTCACACTATTATCAAACATGTCTGCAACCGGAACCACCAATAGTTTTGACAATCCTCCTGCGGGAGTCACGATTGTTCATTCCACTAACACGAGCGGCTCATGGGTGGATACCCCTTTAACGAATGGAATTCAACACTACTATCGCATCCGCGTCTGCGACTCAGCCACGCCACTTAATTGTACGCTTTCCATCATCAAAACAGTTGTTCCGGCCTCTAATCCAAATATTGAAACAACTCCTCCTAGCATTTCACTCTCAACAAATTGGGACAATGCTTTAGTAACGAGCACTTTTTCAGTGAGCGATGATTCATCCTACCCCGTTTCGTATTATCTTTTCCGCTCCCGATCATCCACAGCAATAAACCAAATAGTCGTAACCAGCCCAAACAACATGACTATCCCTATTGGAGTAGACACTCTTATTTCTTCAACCACGGCTACAGCGCTTACTAATCAAAACTATTATGATGACCAAGTTGTCAATGGCACCACGTATTACTATCGCCTCGCCGCCTGCGACAGCGCAAGCACCTCCAATTGTATTATTTCTCTTGCCAGTTCTGAAACACCCAAAATTCCCCAATTAATTTTCACACATGGAACAGAAGAAACAGTATTTGATTGGTCGAGTTCTCCCAAATGCGGAATAGACGATTACCCTGATTTGCCCGCGCATGCTATTTGGAATAACAATGAAATAATTCTCACTTCTGCACACACGGAAAATTATTTTTGGAAAGGAACTTCTTTTAATAATTTACAAAAGGATTGTACAAATGTTCTAAGTTCAACTGGGAGTGGAAACCCTGCGGATTTTGATGATGATGAATGGTTGAACACGCTGTATTCGGATGGGGTTATCATTCATGGGATAATACACATGGAGTATCATGATCATACCGCGCCATGTTATCCTAATGGAAGCACGACATGCTGGTATAGCGGAGTCACGTACGCTTCCGCACCCGCTTCATCATCAATTAATTTTACTTCTCCCAGCATACCAAACCACATTGTGGCCGCACCTCCAGAATCATGGAGTTTAAGCACCATGAATGGCAGTGTATATGGCTATATTTCCCCCACGAATATTATTCAAAAAGATAATTTTTATTATTTATTTTTCCTCGCGGATCAGCACGCAGGCAGCACCCCTGGAGGAATGTGCATTATTCGCACGGACGATTTAAGCAACCCCAGTTCATGGATGGCATGGTCGGGAAGTTTAACGAATCCTCAGTTTGATATTCCGCTTAATCCAGCATATTTGTATCCGTCTAAATCTCCAATAGTAGGACCAACTCACGCGCCATGCGCCTATCTCCCTAATGTTCAAAGCCTCCGCTCCAGCATCACGTGGAACACGTACCTTAACAAGTACATGTTGATGGGGGCCGGTGGATGGATTAATGGGGGAAATGAATGCGGAGCGTATTACGCCCTTTCGGATGATTTGATTAATTGGACGCCTATCCAAAAAATAAAAGCATTGGATTTGCCATTTGGCCAAGCAGGGGAACCGAATTGTTTAGGCAGTTGGGTTTCCGGCGCAACATTCAACATGTATCCTTCTCTTATCGACCATTCCGCCACCACGATTAATTTTGAAGATAGTGGGCAAACCCCTCATTTGTATTGGACGCGCATCAACAACTATTTGGGCGCGGGAAATCCAAATGGAAATGACCGTGATTTGGTTCGACAACAGGTAACATTGTGCTTGGAAAACGACCCCGAATATCCTAATTGCACTCCTTGAAATAATACAGCAAATTATTTTCAGAGCAGAAAAAATAATTAATCAAGTACAGGTGCTTCCCGCGCATGTTTTGAGATACGTTACACGGTTGTGGAATTGTTGAATGAGTGAAGAATAACACGGGTTCGCGTGCTGGCTTTCCAACAAATACGGGTCCCCCACGGGTCGGCATGAATCCGGGGTCAATGCGAATAATTCTTTTTCGTCCACCACCCCATCATTCGTGTAATCGTATTCCGTGTACAAGTATTCTCGTCCCGTGGACACGTTATAGGTTCGCAGTCCGCGATAATAATTCACGAGAGGGTTTTCCGTGAGAATATCTGAACGCCAAGACGTGGTTCCGGTTGGATTAGTCAACAAAGGAACAAGCGAGCGGCCGTCTTGCAGCAACCCGGGAGTAGCGGATGCCCATTCCAAAAATGTAGGAGTCAAGTCCACATTCATCACGAGTTCGGGAACAATTTTTCCTTTAGGAATACTTGGTCCACTCATGATTAATGGTACGCGCAAGGATTCATACGCCAAGAATTTTCCACTTTTACGATGCTCTCCCAGCATGAATCCATTATCGCTCGTGAAAACAACAATGGTGTTGCCATATTGTCCCGTGGCTCGCAGGGTTTGGAGTATTTTTCCCACTCCCTCATCCACGGCTAACAAGCTTTCCATGCGGTGTTCATAATTATTTTTTACTTCCGCAATATCTTGCGACGTGAGTGGGGGCAGGTAGCTGATGAAAATAGCTTTGTCGGAGACATCGGCTTCATTAAATGCAGGAGACATGGGCAATGATGACCCGGACATAAGCCCTTGATGTCTCGGCGCCGCGGGAGGGGGATTGTTTCCCATGCTCAAATCTTCATGCGGCGCTAAATAATCCACTTGCATGAAGAAGGGTTGATTCTCATACGGTCGCTGCGTCAAATAATCCTGGGCTTGCCGCGTGATTACATCCGTTTGATAATCACTCGCACTCGAACCATAAGTCACAACATTCGTCCCATCATACACGGAATAATTGTAATACTTGTGCATGTTCCCAAACGTCGTGAACCACTTATTCCATCCCGCAGGGGGAGCATGATAGCTTCCACTCGGATCGAGGACAACGTTATACCCATTCATGTATTTTCCCAAGTGCATCGTATAATATCCCGCTTGTCCTAACCATATGGGGAGCGTGTTCGTGTGATTCAATTTGGCATAGCCTCCCGTGCTTCCTCCATTCGATAACACGGTGTGGTTGTGCGCGTATTGTCCCGTGAGGGTGGTTGCTCGTGAGGGGCAACATAGAGGGAATGACACGTAGGAGCGGTCAAAATAGGTTCCCCTGCGCATGATGAGTTCGCGCACGTTTTTCATGACCGGCCTTCCGTTGGGAAGTTTATCAAAAAATGTTTGAAAATCCTGGTCATCCGTGCGAATGAAAACAATGTTAGGCTGCGTCGCCGAGGAAGGGGGTAAACTATTCGCGGATGACACGTTGGCCAAAATAATAATCGTTAACAATCCCAATCCAATTACCGTATAGAGTGCACGATTCATCCCATCACTTCCGTTTGGTCTTCAATTCCCTCATTATTTTTTGGGCTTCTTTCCTCGCCCACGCGTCCGCGTGCAACACATCCTCAAAGGAAGGGTGTTTGTTATTTTTATGACGCGAAACAACTTCGCGTATGGTGCGTTGAATATCCAAAAATTCAATTTCATTTTTCAAAAATGATTCCACGCACGTGTCATTGGCTGCGTTTAACACGCAGCAAACGGTTCCTTTTTCTCGCGCCGCATCTAATCCCATTTGCAAACAATCAAATGTTTTCACGTCCGGTTGTTCGAATGTGAATTGTTTTGCTTTCACAAAATCAAATGGAGGAACGTTGAGTTTGATATGCGAAGGGTGTGTGAGTGCATACTGTATAGGAATCCTCATGTCGTGATGACCCACTTGGGCCATAATACTTCCGTCTGTGAATTCGACCATGGAGTGAATAATGGATTGGGGGTGAACCACCACATCAATTTTTTCGGCGGGAATATCATACAGCCACATGGCTTCATTGACTTCAAATCCTTTGTTCATAAGGGTAGCGGAATCAATCGTAATTTTTCCACCCATTTTCCAGGTGGGGTGGTTCAATGCTTGTTCACGTGTCACGCCTTCCAATTGGTTGAGCGTTTTTCCGCGGAAGGGGCCGCCGGAGCACGTGATAATGAGTCGCGTGACTTCATTCACGTTTTCTCCTTTCAAGCATTGAAAAATAGCCGAGTGTTCCGAATCAATGGGAGTCAAATCAATATGGTGTTTTTTTACGAGAGGCATGACGACCGCGCCCGCACTCACGAGCGTTTCCTTGTTGGCAAGTGCAATTTTTTTGCGCGCGTGAATGGCTTCAATCGTGGGTTTCATTCCAATATTCCCCACTAATGCTTGAACAATCGTATCCGCGTTTTCCCATCGCGCGGCTTCATTCAATCCAGCGTATCCGGAAAGGACGTGCACGCTTCCCTTCATTTTTTTCTTCAACGCATCCGCTTTCGTTTCATCCACTAAGCACACGGCTTCAGGACGGTATTGGTGGACTTGTTTCTCCAATAATTCCATCGAACCATTCGCGGTGAGGACTTTCACACTAAACTCGTTGGGGTGTTGGTCCACAATATCCAATGTTTGCGTACCAATGCTTCCGGTGCTTCCTAAGATAGCTAATCGTTGATGGGGACGGGAGGGCATGAGCATAATCATTCATGGATTGGGTTAAATATCCTCTCCCACCCCCTAAAATGAAAAAATGATGCATACAATCTACAATTGACGTAATTACCCTTGTTGCGCGTCAAAAATAACGATTGTTTTTTATGCGATTTCCAAATGAAGTAAATCATTCGACCATTTTTGGAGGATTTTTTCATGAAGATTGAACTCGCTCGCGCCGCTGGTTTTTGTTTTGGAGTCAAACGCAGCGTAAAACTTTCTCATGAGACACTCGACCAGGGTCCCGCATTCTTGTATGGGATGCCCGTGCACAATCAGCGAGTTGTCCAGAAAATCATTGACCACGGCGGAAAACTCGTGGAAGACAATCCCTACGCCGCGTCCAAAATTTCTCGCTTTACTCATTTGAATTCCATGGATGAAATTCCGGCAGGAAGCACCGTCCTCATGCGTGCGCACGGTGTTACCGTACAAGCATTGGAAAAAGCCAAAGAAAAAGAGTTGAAAATCGTCGACACCACCTGCCCATTCGTGACCATGGTTCACAAGACCGCAAAAGTATTGTTTGATGAAAAATACCAAGTCATTATTGTGGGCGAACATGGTCATCCGGAAGTGGAAGGAATCAAAAGTTATGCCCCCAACGCGATTGTAGTGGAAAATGCGGAAGAAGCCAGCAAATTATTCCCGCGAAAAACACAATACTACACGAATGATGAACTCATGAAAGCTAAAACCGACGCGGAAGTAGTGGAAAAATTACATTATCCCGTGTTAACGAAGATTGGAATTGTTTCCCAAACCACCCAATCAAACGACAATGTGCAAGCCGTGGCCATGGCGGTCATGGGTAAAGCTCGTGAAGTAAGAGTGTACAACACTATTTGCAATGCCATGCATGAAATGCAGCCCGGTGCGGTGCAGCTTTCCACTCAAGTTAATGTCATGCTCATTATTGGGGGAAGAAATAGTGGAAACACCAAAAGACAGGCCGAATTGTGCGCGCAGCAGACGAAAACACACTGGATTGAATCCGCGGACGAGTTGAAACCCGAATGGTTTACGAATGTAAAACACGTGGGAATAGGCGCTGGCGCCAGTACACCGGATGAAGACATTGAAGACGTGATTGCGTGGTTGAAAAAATACGACAAGGAAACGAATCACGTTGAGAGTGAAATCATCCGCCCTGCGTACGTGGTGCATTGAAGAAGGTAAATTCCATGCCTTCCTCGCTCACTCTTTCTTCTCCCGCTAAACTCACGCTGGTACTGGATATTATCCGCAAGCGCGAGGATGGTTATCATGAAGTCGAATTAGTGCTGCAGGAATTGGCCATCCACGACACGATAACCATTGAAGCGCTTCCTCATTCCAGTGAAATTATTCTCTCATGCACAGACGCAAGCGTTCCCTTGAATGAGAAAAACTCGTGCCACAAAGCAACCATTCTGATGCAAAATGAATTCGCCAGCCAAAATCCTGGCAAACCTATTCAGGGAGTGAAAATTCATATTGATAAAAAAATTCCTTCCGCGGGAGGATTAGGTGGGGGAAGTTCTAACTCGGCAACGGTTTTGAAAGGGTTGAATGAGTTGTGGCAATTGAACTTGTCCAAGAATGTTCTCAAAAATTTGGGGGCGAAGATTGGTTCCGATGAAGTATTTTTGATTGAAGGGGGAACGTGCATTGGTTTAGGTCGCGGAGAAATCGTTGAGCCTATTGAAAAATGTCCGCGTCTTGAACTCGCTATTATTACTCCCCCTGTCAAGGTTCCTGAGAAAAAAAGTGCGTGGGTATATGGTCATTTTGACGTGAACAAAGTTTCCCATCATTATTCGATACACGAAATGAGGAAAGCCATTCGATCGAATGATCCTCAAAAAGTGGCCGAAAAAATGGGGAATGTTTTTGAAACACTTGAACTACTGGAGTACGCGGTCGTGTTTGCCCTCATTGAAGGGTTGAAGCAAATGTCGGGCGTCCGGACGAGTATGCTCGCCGGCGCCGGACCCACCGTGGTATGCGTGTGCGACTCTCAACGGACGGCGAGTCAAATCATTGAACCTTTCCGCGCGCGCGGGTGGGTGGCATTTACCACACACACGGTTTAGGAATTAGACTAGCTCAATCCCAGCGCGTGCATGATGGCATTAATCACCGTCATAATCCACGTCACGATGTTGGCGATGAACACGGCGAATTCTCCTCCGCCACCTTGCACCGCGGAGTAGGTTAGTTTTCCTGAGTTCACGGCTTGAATAAATGCGTTTGAAATATTTTCACTCTGCGCGATTCCCAGGATGGTGGCTTCATCTGTTGTAATGACCATACTCGGATTCGTGGGCGCGTATCGTGTAAAGGAAACAATTTCATTGTTGCTCAACACTACTCCCAGTGTTTCCGACACCCCATCATTCCTCGTCAAATTGACTTGCACGCGCTGATTTCCAAAAATAGCTTTTACGGGAGCGGGCAATTCAGAAAATTGCTGCGATGCAAATGAGAGTTGTCCCTGCACCTCGGGCAAAAGATTTCCGCTCGCATCAAATGACGCATCCAAAAATTGCGAAGCATTAATGGGTTGAGCGTGCGTTGATATAGAAAATAAGAAAACAAAAATAAATCCCATGAGAAGTGATTTCATTTAGACTTTTCTCATTTCATTTATTTAAAGCCATTCTTCAGCGGGAACGAATACTCAGTTGTTCCCCCACTTTTTGGTCGAACATGGACAAGAATGCCGGGGCCTGTTCTACTTCTAACCGGCATCCGGCCGCGATGCGATGACCCCCTCCTTCGGCGGTTTTTCCTAATGCTACGCACGTTTCCTTTAACGCCGCGCCCAAATTCACTCCATTGCGTACGAGTTCACTCGTCGCGCGCGCACTGACTTTAATGCTCCCATCCTCATGCCTGGAAAACGCTACAATAGGTTTGTCGGTTTTGACGCCGCCACTTCCGTATAACATTCCCGCGACGATTCCCACAATGGAATCCTTTATTTTATTCTCCGCGTCAAAAAAATAATAATTTTCATACTCGCGCAATCCTTCCGTCTGCATGAGTTGAATTCCTTCCGCCAAATTGCGCCGGTGTTCTTGCAACAATCCCATGGCACGTGCATAATAGTCTTCGCGGTCTCCTAAACACACGTGGAAACCAATGGTTGATTGTCCATTTCGTCCGCACGCGTTTAATACGGTGGAATATTCTTTGGCATCCCTCAATGGAGAATACGGATTTTCCCGCGTGAGCGTGTACACTTCCCCAATGAGTTCATTCAATTTCCATTCCGGCGTGTTGTGCTCGTGCAAGTGCATCAGTATCGCGGTGGAGAGTGTTTTTTTCTCACTCGCATTCAAATCTTCATACGCTCGCCATTTCCCACTTTCGTCTTGCAGGGGAATGTCCAAGTTTTCCAAGAATTTGATGCAATTATCTTTGTTGGCTGTCAAATTGGGGAGAATGGGGCTTGTGGAAAAAGTTAGATACTGCGCCAGGGGACGAGAGATGCGTCCATATAATCGCAAGTCCGTTTTCACGCGCAACACGTCGGCATCCACTCCTTCCTGCACCATTTGTTGATTCAATCCCAGCAATCCATTTGAACGGGAGTCCTGCATGTCCCCGCACGCGCCCACTACTCCAATGGAGGCGAGTTCCTTGTTTTTGCGGGAAATAGCTTTCGCAGTATAATAGGCAATTCCCGCACTGGAAATTTCGACTCCCCCATCTAAACCAAATTCCATGGGATTGAGGTGTTGATCATGGGCACCGTTTCCCCGCTGATGATGATCAATAATGTAGAATTCGTTTCCGTATTCGCTTTTGAGCGTGGGAATGTAGCTCGAACCAAAGTCGGTGAAGATGAGAGTAGCGTGCATATTTTTGAGTCGCGAAATATCCTCCGTGTATAATTGCTTGAGCGTCACTGTGTTTACCTCAATTTGCTCCCGCTGCAGGGCTTTTACCATGATGCTCCCGCTCGTTAAACCATCACAATCATGGTGGGTCACCACCACGGCTTTGTCTAATATGCGCAACTTTTCCGCGCATGCGTCAATGCGCTCAAAAAATGCTTTAACCGCTTCATCGCGCCCTTCTTTGGAAACAAGGGCATTCAATTCCTGCACGCTTCCGCCCATACGTTAAACATATGGCAAAAGTCACTTTTAAGGGTGCGGTAGGCATTTTTCCGTGAAAATCAAGTTTGAGTCAAATTGGGTTTATATTCCACGAAAATTTGATGAAAGTATGAATCATCGCTCCCTGGCGTTCACCCTGCTCGTGTGCGCCATGCTTGTGTCCATTGCTTTCGGATTATTTGTCGCCCAATCCGCGGAACGACCCTCCCCTACAGGAGAAGTGAGCCAGTCCCCCTACATCTATCTCATTTTCACTATTCTCTTGTTCACCATGGGCTTCCTCTTGAGTAAAGTTCTCGCGGGGGAAAATTCAAAGTTTTCATTTGCTGCTTTTCTTAACGTGTGTTTTGCCGCCTTGTTGATTAGTGGCCTTGCCCATGAATTCGTGCACATTCTCCTCATCAATCACCCCGTGCAAATGCGCTTCCACTTTGGTGATTCGAATGCTATTTTTTCCACGTGTTGTTTGTCCCCCGGAGAAGCACCCTATGAAGAAGTAGCGTATGCTATTCAATTCATGGTCCTTATTTTGTGGATATTTTTCAGTCGACACACATTCTACAATGGCCGCTTCCGCGAATTATGGAAATATAATTTCACTAAAAATGATTCTAAATTTATTCCCGCAAAGAATACGAAGAAAAAAAATATACCCGCCAAAAAAACAAGCGAATGGGATGAAGAAGACTTGGAGCGCGAGTGGAATGAACACAAAACGGCGATGGAGAACAACCTTTCTCGCAAAACAAAACCCGCTCAACGAGGAAAGCAAAGCGATTTAGAAGACGATGTTCAAAAGATTGGCCGATTAAAAGTTTAAAAAAAATAGTAATCAGCAAAGACGACTAAAAAAATGATTATTCTGTCACTATTTCAGGCGCGGCCCGCAATCCAATGACGGAACTATTATTGCTGCTCTTGGCCACCCCCACTATTCGGTCGGCGACTTTGACAATGCTATCATTGTGTGTAATGGAAATGAATTGCGAGGACTTGGACATTTCTCTAATCAACGCACCAATTTTTCTGGAATTATTCATGTCTAATGCCGCGTCCACTTCATCAAAGAAATAAAATGGCGCAGGCTCGTACAATTGTATAGCAAAAATGAACGCTAACGAAGTAAGTGACTTTTCCCCTCCGGACATAGAATCAATATTCTTCAGGCTTTTTTCCAAACCATGCTTGGCTTCGATGAGGAGTCCGGATTCCAGTGGTTTCGCTGGGTCCGTGAGTTCGAGTTTAGCGGTTCCATCAAAAAACCCGGTGTATATTTTGTTGAAATTCTCGCTTATTTTGTCAAATGTCCCCATGAATGTTTCATTGCGCTTAGCATCAATGCTGTTAATCAAATCCAGCACCGCGAGTCTTTCCACGTCCAGTGTTTGAGACTTCTGCTTGATGTCCAATACATCTTTTTCATACTGCGAAAAATCCTCCAGCGCCTTCATGTTGACGGTTCCTAATTGCCTGATTTCATGTTCAATCACCGGAATGCGCTTCTTCAATTCCAACGTGTCATTTTTTTCCAGTGTTTTGACTCCCTCAAAATTCTTCAATTCTTCGTTGACATCCGTTAAGCGTGTATCGTACTTGGATTGGTCAATCTTGATTTCATTCACCTGCCCTTCGATGCGAAACGCTTTTTCCTGCCATGCGCGCTCCTTTTCGCGTTCGCTGGTTATTTTTTGCCCCACCCTATCGCGCTTTTGGAGCAATGCTTGATTGGCGTGAAGCATTCTATCATATTCTTGTTCCACTTGCGCGAGTTTTTTAATTAACTCTTCGCGCTTCTTTTCCTCTTGCTTTCGTGTTTCTTCCGTGTGTTTTTCTTCTTCTTTTACATGCTTCATTCTTGAGCTTGCTTGCACGAGCGCGTTATCGTGCACGCTTTTTTGGGTTTGGTATTGGAATAATTGCTTCTCGATGCGCGACTTTTCCTCGTTGAGCGAGTTAAGGGTTTGGTCCATCGTGGTTTGATTGAGTGCATCGCGGAGTTTATTGAGTTTTACTTCTAATACGTCGAGTGTTTTCTTTTCTTCAACCAATTTTTCTTCTAACTTTTTTCTTTCTCCGATTAATGAAACACTGCCCTCATCTTTTTCGCTCACTCTTGCTTTTTCCAACTCAGTAATGAGTATTTTTTCTTGTTTGGCATACTCGCTCATTTTTTCCTCGCTCACCGCGAGACGTTTCATGAGTGTTTCCGCGCGATGCAGTGCATCCCATTCTTCGTGAAGTTTTTTCTTTTCTTCTTCCCATTTCTTTGCATGCAGGCGGGCTTCCTCAATGGCTTCCTTTTTTTGTTTAGCTAGTTCTTTTTTGTGCTCTTCCTTTAATTCGCGTTCGCAGATGGGGCAGTGGCTCTTGGTTTTTCCTAGTTGTGTCAAACTTTCCGTGTGCGCAAACACATGTCCATGGTGTTCAGCGACGTGGTGTTCAACTTCTTTCATTTCTTGTGAAATTTTTACCCGAGCTTTTTCTACATGGGGGTATTTTTTCTGGAGTTTCTCCAACTCTTCAACATCATTCTTTAACAAACTAATTTCGCGTTTAACATTAACGATTTGCTTCTCTAATCGTTCACGCATGAGCTGAGTTAATTCATTGGAACGGCGGATGTTTTCCACTTTGGCATGAATATGGGCAATCTTTTCCCGAGTATGGGTCACCGTGTCGCGTGCGAATTGAACATCTTTCTCTATTTTTTGGGATTCGTTCAATAATTCTACTTTTTTCTTGAGGGAATCGGCTTGCTTCTGGCGCAGAGGGGAGATTTTCCCCTCAATTTCAGCAAATTGGCTTTGCAACTGTTTGGATTCTTCATCTACTTTAACTATTCCTTCTTTGGCGTGCGTGGTGATGTGTTCAATTTCTTTTCTTGTATGAGTAAGTTCTTCTAGTTTTTGGGACGCGTGATGGATGCGTTCTTCCGTGATGCGTATTTCGGATTTATTTTCTTCCACGCTCTTTCCCACGCTTTCGTACGCGTGGCTTTTAACGCCTAACACTTTTTGGTCTAATTCCGTGAACTCTTTTTCCATTTCTTGAATAGCTTGTTGAGCGTCTTTTTGCTTGGTGATAGCCTCCTCTTTTTTTCCAATCAATTCCACTTGCCGCGTTACAAGCCCTTCTAATTTCACATTCAACTCATGGGCTTCCGTGTGCAAGATAGTGGCTTTTGTTTCACGCAATTCTTTTTCGAGTTTTTTGAATTTGGATGCAATATCTCTTTCTTTCCCCAATTGTTCAATAATGGCCATGCGTTCGTTCAAAACAATGGTGACGTCTTTTACCTTTCGATCCACTTTTTCCAAGTCTTTTAGTGCCTCGTTTTTCTTTTCCTCAAATTCTTGCAGTCCCGCCACTTCATCAATGAGTTCTCTTCTCTCAATAGGATTCATGTCAATAATTCGCATGAGGTCTCCTTGCGAAACGAGATTGTGTCCATCCACGCGCAAACCTAGTTCATGCAGCAAATTCTGAATCTCTCCTAACGTGACTCGTTTTTCATTCAAACGATACACGGATTTTCCCTGCTTGTCAATGGTGCGCGATAATTCATACGAGTTTTCTTTTCCTTGGAGAGTGAGATTAACCACTGCATAGTTTTCTCCCGCGGGGGCGCCGGAAAACACTAAGTCGGTTAAACGTGCGGCGCGGATGGATTTCAGGCTTGTTTCTCCCAATGCAAATAATACCGCGTCCATGATGTTGCTTTTTCCGCTGCCATTCGCTCCGGCAATGGCGGTAAATCCTTTCGTGAAGGGAATGGTGACGTTCTTGAATGATTTAAAATTTTTGAGACGAAGCTTGGTGAGCGTTAGTTCGGTTATTTCACTCATTTTTGATCATCTCATTATTTTTTTCTCCGCGCGTGGCGCGTAATGTTTGGCGCAAGTGGTTCCGGCGCCGCCAATGCGAGCACGGTTCCGGAATAAAATAATCCAATGGATGAGAACACGAATAAAATAATAGTGAGAATGGTTTCATCTTCAATATTCTGTGTAATTAGTTCGCCCGCTCCTTGAATGATAGTTGTTATTAGCAGCATTAGAAATAGGAGCACGAGCACGTGCACTAATTTTCCTCGCGTGGCATTCCATGATTGCGCTAACGCATCTTTGGGCAGGAGTCCCATTCCTAAATAGGTGGGTGCGAATGAAAATTTGAGTATGCTCAACGCAATAATTAATCCTGCAATCGCATTGAATACGGTTGCCATGAGGGTGAGTATTCCCCCGCTGATGGATAATTCATTCACTGCACGCAGCACGACAAACAATCCCAGAAGCATGGCGATGAATACGATGGCAAATGCCGCGCACGAAGATAGGAGGGAATTTTTATTCGTTGAGAGTACGTTCATTCGGCGCGAAACAATGCTCATACTATAGAGCGAGAAAAACAAGCTCCCAAACAAGAGTAGTAGGGCGCGTGCTAGGAGCAGGGTGTCTGTGGAGTAAAGGAGCGTGTCCCCGCCCCCTTGCGTGAATGCATTGTAAATATCCCCATTCAGGAGGTATAATACCCCGTGTATTCCGGTGAGAGCGAGAATAATCCCATACGTGGGGAGGTATTTCAGCATCTGCCCCGGTGCGCGAATAATAGACGATAGCATGTCATTAACCCTCAGCGTGGGCACCCAACCCATCCTTTGGACGAATTTGCTGTTTTTAAGGCAGGCCGGTAACCTCCGGCCGCGCAGACAGACTACTATCGAGGGGTCTTCGACCCCTCACACCGGTTTTTGATCGAACTTTTGGCAAAAGTTCGGGTGGCTTTTTAAGTGTTTTCCATGCGTTTTTCATAGTGCGTGAACCCGTATGAAGATGCCTAAAACCAAGAAATTATACTGTAAGAAGTGTAATTCTCACACCGAACAAAAACTCAAATTGTTTAAATCCGGCCAAGCCCGCGCCATGGCAATAGGAACGCGTCGAAATGTTCGAAAGCACAAGAAAGGTTTTGGTGGAAAGGCCAAGTTTGTGATTAAAGTCAAGAAGCAAACTAAGAAACCCGCTTTCGTAGCCGAATGCCCCACCTGTAAAAGCAAGCGCTACTACGTCATTCCCAAGCGAATGAAAAAAGTAGATATGGGCGCATAATCGGGTTTTGATCAAACTTCATGGCATCCCAAAAGGTTTGTCATGCCAGCAAACATTGTTTGCTTGGTTCTCAAAAGTTTGATGGACATGGGCGCATAAGGTCGTTTTTTCCCCAGGCTTTTTGAAAAAGGCTGGTGGGTATGGGCGCATAAAATTAATTTTAGTGGTATTGAAATTCAACACCACGTCAACTTTTTCAAATAAATATTTTGTATATTCCAATCATTATTCCGTGGAAAAAATCCTTCGAAACGATTTTGATTCGGCCATCCTTAATGTATTGAGGCAAAGCTGCCTCAAATCCCAATTTTTCTCGGCTTTCTTCGTATGTTGCAGCGTCTAAATCTATTTCCATGGTTGAATTGGAGAGTTCTCCTAATGTGAATGAGCGAACTTCTTCATCTTTTATCACAATACCAAATTGTTTGGTGATAGATGGAGTAACTTTAAAGTTCACTTGAATACGCTGATTATTCAATATTGACTTGACGGGCCATGAAAACGATTGAAATCGCTGAGAGATTTCTATAAACCCATAATCATATTTTTGCACATCAATTAGGTTTCCTTGGCTATCAAACAAATTATCGATACTCGAAGACCATGAAGCCCATTGCTCGACTTCCTCAGAAGTTAGTGCGTGCACGGCAGTCACACTGGCAACCAAAAATAAACTAACCAAAATTATTCCAAAATACATTTTATCCATATTTTCATCTCCTTCATTTTTTCATTTCATTTAATCGTTTTTGTTCAAGGGTAAAATGGTCGATATACGCATTCGCACATACCCTATTGTCAGGCTCGCTTGGAATTCTCATGCGGCTGCACCACTCTTGAGCCGATGATTCAAGTTGAGGAGCCCCTTCTTCAACTGGTTCTTCCCCTTCCCACGGGTCAATGGGTGGGTTATTGGGGAAAAAGTATGGAACAATTGGATAATACCAACCACAATCAATTCCCGGGTAGTAATATCCAGTAAATGCTTGGGTTGAGGGAAGCGTGTCGTAATTTCCGCACTGTTGCGTGTTCAAATTGCATGTTTTGTATGGACATTGACTATCTTGCGTGCACGTAAATAATGGCGGAGCACTACTTGGTGGAATAGTAATCGTCCCCGAAACACCACCCCAATAATTTCCAACAGGAGAAAATGTATTCGGATAAGACATATACAAATATTCAGTTGAACCCACCCCTCGTATGAGTGGAGCGTCCTCGTAACATTGACACGTATTCGATGTCGCGTTCCCAATCAATCCTGGTGCGCATTCACACAGATTAGTGGTTGCGTTGCATGTTGAATCTCCATTGAATGCCCACGAAAAACCGCACTCATTATCGTACGTGCAAGCCGTATTGTACTTGCAGTGATACTGATTGTAAGACGCTGCAAACGCAGCTTCGTCCCATTGATCTTCATACGTGTTTTTTCCCGTATCCGATGCTTGCGGGTTCTGCATATTGGCATAAATATTGTTGGCAAAAAAACCGCCGCCGTAAAGGCCGTCAATTTTGACGCCTTGTCTGGCATTATTGAATATGTGATTATTTGAAATGCGGGCCACATACTCCCACGGCGTGTTGGGTAAAACATTGATGAAATTCAACTCTAAACCAGTTGAACCATTATTGATAATTCTATTTTTTGAAATATCCTCAATACTCATTGGGGTTGAAATAGTTGGATACCCATCATAAAAAAATCCTTGTTGAGCGTTATTCGAAAAATCATTGCATAAAACGTCTGATAGTGTATTTTGTGCTGTGTTGCTTGCGTAAAAGCCTCTTTCTCCATTGTTATTAACTTGATTCAAGAATGTATTTCGTGCGATACTGTAATCAAGATGTACGCCGTTTTTTCCATTCGCGGAAATAGTATTCTTGTAGAGGAAACGATAGGCCCCAGAATATCCTCCAGTTTCTCCAACTAATACTCCTTCTTCGATATTATTTTGGATAGTATTTTCTAGCACATCAGTAGAAAATCCCCCTTCCCGTAAAAATAGTCCAGTTTTATTATTTGTAATAGTATTTTGTTGAATAACAGTGTACTCTTCAAACTTATTGGTGAATGGTACTGAAGCATAGGCGGGTGTTGCACCCAAGAGAACACCTATACCCTGTGTGCCATTCCCAGCCGTAATTATATTTTCTTTAATTAGAGTAGAATGCCAGTATTGCTGTGACAACTGAAAATAAAATACAGAATACCCTTGTAAAATAATTCCTGCTTTGGCATTGCCGCGAATGGTATTTTTGAGTATTTGAACGCCGCTGTTAAAGTATTCCTGCAAATATCCGTATGGATTATTTTCAGAACCTGTAAAAATTGCTTGGGCCTGAATACCTGCCGTATTTTTTTCTATCCTGTTTTCAGAAATTTCAGTATCAAGGCCATATGTCTCGATTCCGATGCCATTTTCTCGAATAGTAGCGCGAGTAATTTTCTGATTCTTTCCTACAGTTGGGATGCTGCACAGAATGGGCCCTCCATTTTGTCCTGTTGAACAAACACTATTGGGGAAAGTGAAATTGGAAGGATACACTCCTACTAAGATGCCTGTTGAATTTTTTGAAATAATTCCGCCGCTAATTAGACTGTTACTTCCTTGAAGTTCAAAACCATTCGTAGTATTCTTCACCACATTATCTTGATACAAATTATTCGACGATTGTGGTTCTTCAAAAATTCCCGTTTGCGCTCCATCAATCGTGTTTTGAATCACGCGCATATTTTTATTCGCTGAGAGTGAAACAGCATTCAAAAATTTTCCTTGAAAGGCGCACTTTTCAATGGACGCACCATCTCCAATGAGTTTTACCCCGTCGAAAAGATACGGCGACGCGCCCCCATAAATCAAATTGACGCCGCTCTGACATTTCAACGCGGAATTGGCTGAAACACTGATGGGCGAGGTTAGCGTGTAGGTTCCCGTGCATAAAACATGTGTTCCATTCACAGTAGTGGGAAGAACATATGTACACGCGGGAGTGGGGGGAGGAGCCGCTACACGAGTCCCCGTTGGAGTGGCTGAAGAAATAGATAACTGCGTCACATTTCCCGTGTTCACTAAACTAGAAACAAAAAGAAACGCAAACGCGAACACGAGCACGGTCAAAATAGCTCCCTGCATGCGCGTGTCTGCTTTCATGTGGTGAAAAAATCGTTCAAGAATTAAAAGACAGACACCCGCGAAACAAGGCAAAACACCCCCAATTCCCGCCACCACGCCCCTTTTTATTCCCCAAACGCATGCTTAACGCATGACCTCCAAAACGAGTATTTTGTTAATAGTTTCTCAAAATCCGGGGATTGATTACCAGGCATTATTGTCCAAGATTGCACCCAATTATGCTAATCTTAATTCCGCCCGCGCGGCTCTTTCCCGTGTCCTCAAAGATGCGGTCTCTTTTGGAATGGTGGCCAAGCAGAATCACCAGCTCTTTTTGACGGACAAAGGCAGTGCCTCGTTGAAAGTCAAGATGCACGATAAACTGGTGTTAAAACTCAACCAATTAATGAATATTCGTTCCGTGGCCAGCAACCCCGATCCATTGGTACAGCATCTTTCTGTTTTACTCGAGCGCGGAAAAAGCGACCCGCGCTTATTTGACAACGCCCGGGCGTCCGTCAATTTTTCAGTGGATGACGTGCTAAAAGTCCACGAGGGAGTGAAGCAGAACATTAAGCATTTGGAATACTTGGAGAAAACGCTCGAAAATCAATTGTCCTCGTTGCGCGAACTCAATTTTCCCGGAGAAAGAGTCAAACACTTGTCCGCGTTCCACGAACACATTCCTCGATTGATTAAGGAATCATCCGCGGAAGAAATTCAAGTGGAACATTCCCAAGTGGATTTTTCCACGCAAACTAGCCATTCGCTCGTGCAGGGACTTTCTCCTATTTCCAAGGGAAGTCGCGCTGCGATTAATGCCCACCATTTGGGGGAGTTAACCACCCGCTTTTCTAATCAAAGTGATTTGGAAAACTTGCGCGTGTACATGGGTTTTTTTACCCTGGATTATTCCCCGCACCAAGTAAGTATTCGGGGGCCCTCGCAATTATTGGACAAGTTGGAAATAACCAACGACACTCGTTCCAGTGAGAATGTTAGCAGCACCGCTCCCGTGAGCGAACCAGGAGTGGTGACTAAAAGTAATTCGAGAAGCGAAAAGACAGTAGTCGAGGGAGATTATGCGGTTACTCTCCCAACATTTCCCCTGCCGGAAATGCCATTGTATATTTCAGCGAGCGAAAATAAGTATCGCGACAACGTGTTTACGCCCGATGAGAATTCGGAAAAACGATTATGATGTGGCGCCTAATGCGCTCTGCAATTTGAGTTGTGCCGCTGCAAAATTTCCCTGCTGAGCGTCTCCGGATGCGAGGGCGATTGTTTTTTGCATTCCCCTCAGTTGAGCGTCGTACGCCATCGAATCTGATACTGCTTTCAGCCAAGGAGCTAGCCAGAATGCTCTTCCTGCGTTGAGCGTCCAATATTCCATGTTATCTTCCACTAGTTTCAATTGATGAGTAATGATTTGATGACGCTTTTCAACGGGCCAATCCATCATCTCACGCAAAACAGATGCTTTGACAATAAAATTTCTCGCGTAGCGGACGTATATCCATTGCTTCAGCGTGGACAAGCGATAAAGTGCTCCCTTTTCGTTTGAAATTATTTCGCGGCTAATTTCATCATACAATCGTGCCAATTGTTTTCCTTCCGGAGTGGGAGTATGTTTTTCGAGCAGTTCATAATTTGCTGCCCGCGCTTGAAATGAGTGAGATATTTTTTCCCTATTTTCGCGCGAAAGTTCTCCGCGCCGAAGTTCACTCATCAAGCGGGTGGCTTCCTCTATTCGCTCAACACCTAATTGTCGGTGCCTCTGGCTCTCGTGCACGGCTAACTTGACATCGCGCACAATGCGCGGGCGCTGCCGGTTGAGCGCACTCAGACGAATGCCTAAATCATTAAACACGCCCCACAATTGGTTGACGAATGCAGGGCTGTTTCCTTCTTCTAATAATTCCGCTGCTCGAAGCAGTTTGGCTTGCGCGCCGCGCTTGGATTCTTTTCGCAGCCGCTTTCCCATTCCTCCAGCAATGGTTGTTAATAGTTCGACTAATTTTTTTCTCGCCGGACCCGCGGGAACGCCGCGCTGAATGAACATGTTGTGCATTTTTTGCACGCGCGTGGCGAGGCTTTCTAAATTCAAGTATTCGGCTGCCACGTTTTGGGAAATGTGTTTTTGTCTCCGCTCGAGTGTTGAGAAGCCCCATATGGTTGCCTTTCCCTCTTGCATGAGCTGCCCAAGTTCATGTCCTAATGTTTTGTAGCGCGGCCACTCAATTTTTCCCGCGGGAGAAATACTGACTCCTATTCGTGTAAGAACCATTGGAACAGCCGGCCGCGATACAATCAATTCTCCCCTTCGATAGGGCAATTCCATTCCGGGTTCGCGCTTAGTAAAACGGAGCGGTCGGCGGGGTGGTTTTCGCCCTCCTTTTCCGTTGGATGGAGATAGTGCCATTCCTTTCATTCGTCATCCGTGTTTAAATGGATTCTTCCACGAGGAATAGTATATTGGCCTATCGAGCGCAAGCGAAGATAGTCCGTCAACCTTTTAGCAAAAGGTTGATCAAAAGAGTGCCTACCACCGCAACGCGGTTGGTAGTCCGTTAGCGTCAACCGATAATGCGGTTGTTGCGGAGTTGGCAGAGCGGTCAAATGCACTGGTCTCGAAAACCAGGGCCTCACGGCTACGAGAGTTCGAATCCCTCACTCCGCGCTTCGCGCCATTATCCATCTGGCGGGTCGGTATAGAGGTATCGCAGCGCGATACCTCGGCTGAACGTTTCTTTTTGACCGCGCACCACTTTTTCTCACTCAAAGAAAAAGGGGCGCTTCTGAATCCCTCACTCCGCGTCCAATTTACCATCATTTAATGAGACAAAATCAAAACTAATCGTCTTCTACTTCTATTTTTAGTCCGCCCACCATTTTGGCGACGGCGTTATACACTAATGCAACGAGTGCGCCGGAAATGAATCCGGTGACAATTCCTAAAACCAAGAAAAATAACAATCCAATGAATCCCAATTGCTGCGTTTTCTCTATCAAATCAATGGGAGTGCCGGAGAGTGTTTGCAAGTATCCCGATACAATTCCCGATGTGAGTAAGGAAAGTATTCCCATGAGCAGTCCCATCACGAATCCAAAGATGGCATTTACTTTTCCCAGCATGAGGGGGTCGACGTGATGGATGGTTAATCGTTTGCTCGTCATGCGCAACACCGCATTCATTAGTCCAAAAATCGGGTGTTAATAAAGGTGAGTGCACGTGGGAAAGAATTTCTGTCGAAAACGACTCATTATGCTTCCGCAAAAGCAGAACATTTTTCTAGTTTTTTCGTGAGTTGAGTGAAGAGCTTTTTGGCATCCTTTTCCACGTTCAGGTTTTTGAACAAAAATCTCCCGGAGGGGTATAAACTCACGCGTATTCCTTGGAAATGAAACACTAATACAAAAGCCGTTTTCACATCAAACATTAATCCTTCGTCCGCAAGTTGATTCCCCAATGTTGTGAGATTTAGTTTCAAGTTTGGTTGCGTGAAAAATTCGTATGAGACGTTGGATTCGCATAGCCTTCCTTGGTAGTATTTTCGAGACATTTTTTCACGACACTGATTATTTTTCAATGAATTTTTGCAACACGATTATTCATTCAGAATAGTTCCCGTGTATCCGTCCATTTTCACGATGCGGTGTTCGCCCGTTTTCGTGTTAATTAATAATCCTTCAAACAAGGGTCGATAAATTTCTTTCACGGTATTCACCACTACATTCGGCCACAAATTAGTAAGGAGTGCGTGGAGTTGTTCTTCGGAATATTTTGGAATGGATTTGGCAATGTTTGTCACGTGCACGAGTTTGAGTGCTTGCAATGAAGATAATTGCTTCTCCCCTCCCGAGAAGGGGATGTCCAAGTCCTTTGCAATGACAAATGTGGGGAGCGTGTTTTCGTTCAACACGCGAATCATTCCTCGATCACGCAGTTTGACGAGAGAGCGCTTCACGGTCTTTTCATCTAGTCCTGTTTTCTTTTGGAGGTTGGCAATGGTTTGTCCCCCCATGCGTATCATGCGTAAAACGTGCTGGTCATTCGTGGAGAGTCCGGCCAGTGCTTGCAACCCATTCGATGTCACGAATTGGTTGTTCAAGTAATGCAAAAATTCTCCTTTTTCGGCGTCAATGAAGCATTCTCGTACGACATAGGATGTTTTTCCGGTGAATTGCCGGTATTGGACTTTCCATATGGGAACATACGATAGAGTGACTTCTTTGAGTTGCTCGGCGGGTTTTCCTATTCCTAATAATGTTTTTTTGCTTGCTTTCAAAAATCGTTGAACGATTTCCTCACGTGAATACGGAACGGGGAATGCGGACAAGTCCGTGTCCTCATTTATAGAGGGAAGTTCGACGAGTTTAGCGAGGTTTTCAACTTTTTGCACCGCGGCTAACTCGGCTTCGGGCAATGGTTGAGTGTGCTTATCTTTTTCTTTTTTGGAAATGACTTCCACAAAGTTGGGGGATTTTACGGCTTCTGTTTTCGGGTCGATGCGTGCTCCGCGTGCTTCCATTTCGTCTAATATACTAGATAGGAGCATTTTTTGTCCGTATTTTTGGTTGAGCATTCCCATGACTTGTTCAATCGTTTCCTTATCTAACATTCCTTCTTTTTCTAATTTGGACATGAGTAAGGATACACACAGCATGCGGGCTTCTTTTTCGCTCATGGATTTTTTACGCTCTCCCGTTTCCGCATCCCTTCCTTCGTGTTGGGACATGCGTGGACGAATTTTGAGTACGAATGCGCGGTTGGTTTCCTCGCGGCGGTCTCCCACGAGAGCCGTTCCCACGGGGAGCGTTTTCAAAAAGTGGGGGTGTTTGTATTTCATGGGAATAATGGTTGGCGTGCGTTTGGTTACGGCTTTAATGTCATCATCAAAAATGAGTTTGTGCGAGAGAATAATATCCAATTGACTCAAAACACGGGTGTCAATCGCGGATGGTTGCTGCGTGGCAAACACGAGTGAACAGCCTGGTCGGCGTCCCTGCTTTACGTATTCAACAATTGCTGTCGTCGCAGGAGTAGAAACATTCCCCCCCGGAATGAGGGTGTGGGCTTCATCAATGAACAACCACGTGGGAGGGATTTCGTTTTCCATGAGACTCTCAACGGATTTTTCCATGGGTTCGTTCGCGGCTTCTTTGCGTGTTTGAATTTTTCGCGCCGCCAAAAGTCTTCGTGCGAGAATTCCAATAACGAGTGCAGTCACCGTGTCATCCAAAAAACTCGTGTCAATAACCGTGAGTTGTCCCGCGCGGGATATTTCACTTAATGGGGTTCCTTTGTCAGAGAATATTCCCCATCCCTTGGCGGCTTCAAATCGTGAAACGAGGGCGCGCACACTGTCTGTTTTGTATCCTTTTTCTTTGGAATTTAATTCGGTATCATTTTCTAAGCACGCAACGAGTTCGTTGAGCGTGTACGCGTCTTTTTTTCCTTTGATGGTTTCTCCGCCAGTACTGCGATATCCTTTTTCTAATTTCTTGAGGGCTTTTTCTAATAGTAATCCCGTGGGAGAGAATCGTTCAATTCCAAATGTTAGACACCAATCCTCACTCGTGAGTAGTGAAGGGGGAACGGAGAATAATGCATCATACGTTGAGCGGGGGGTTTCGCTTTTCATTCCTTCGGGGATGAACACGCGCATGTTTTCTAACCCTTGCGGCATGAGTTCATAGTGCGGGAGTTCTTTCACTTCTTTTTCTTCCTTGTTGGGATAGCGCATGGACCAGAATACTCCCACGGGGTCAACCACTACAATTCCCACGTTCGTGTTGTGCAATGCTAATTCTTCCGCGAGCACTCCTAACAAGTATGATTTTCCGCTTCCGCGTGAACCGCATGTGAAAATAACATGTGGGTTGAGTGAGTCCACGTACAATTTGAAGGCGCGATAACGCTCATCATCTTGTACTTTTCCCACGTACAACGCGCCATCCAATCCTGATTTTTGCATGACGCTGCGTTTTCGTCCAATGAAAATGGCTTTCTTTTTTTCATCTTCTAATAAGGATAATTTGAGCACGCTCGCGGGTTCCTCTAATGCATGTCCTCTTGTTTTGAGTAAAATGTTTTGTTTGATTTGTTCACGTGAAACCGCATGCTCATCCACTCCCTCCACGGGTTCAATGGGTGGACGCTCAACGAGAGTATGTTTGGCAGAAACTCCTTCGGAATGAATTCCTTCTTCTTGGATCCCATGTTCAAACAAAAAATCATCTTCATCCATGGGGGGCATTTCTCCTTCTTCTACGGACGAGGAATGAGCCGAGGCGCGCGTATCTTCGTGTGAGTGTGTTTCCATTTCTTCTTCGCTTTCACTTGTTGCGCGTCCTTTCTTTTTGCGCAAGGGAATCATGCGTGAATTTTCTTCCGTGTCGGCAGACAAATCATCGTCCAAATTTGTGCGTTTTTCTTCGTCGTTGTTTGGTGGAGTTTCTTCCCCTTTTTCTTCAGCATCCCCTTCGCGCTCCACATCTTGCATAATCTTATCAAAGGGGTCCTGGTGCCCTTTTTCCACGTGAACACGGGGCTTTTTTTCTTCACTCATGGGTGGAACTACGTTTTTGGACTTATAATCCTTGTCCACCCCTCCCAACACCCATAAAAACAAGGAATGGGTTCCTTTCTCGTGAAAAAGCACCCCAGACCCTCATCACAATCCCCTCGTGCGTCCCCCGCACATGCTCATACGACTGCGCATCACACGCATTCTCCCATGTTTTATGCGTGGGAATTGATTACACTATCCTGCGTCTTCTTTGTTGCCGAAGCATTTTTTGGACACCCCTTCATTCACGTGGATACGGAAACCGAACACATCCTCGAACTCGCCGTGGAAGGGGCGGAAGTCATTCTCATTGCCGAAGTCGCATTATTATTAATCGTCGCACGCGACAAAGTTTCTCATATCAAACGAAATTGGTGCAATATCCTCGCGGTTGCTCCCGCGGGGGGAAGTTTACGCATAGTTACCATCATTAAAATTACCTGGCACGCTTTTGAAAAAACACGATTGGGTCACTTTTTCAAACACCCCATTCAATACTCGCGGCGCTGGATACGGGTAAAATTAGGCCTCCGTCCCCTGGCTTGAACCGTTTTTAAACGCACCCACTCAAGAATGATATACCAGGCCAGTTTCGGCTGGCCGCAGCGAGAGACTACTTATAAGGGATTGCACGCAATCCCTTGAGGTAGGCTTTTGATCAAACTTTTTCAAAAAGTTTGGGCAAGTAGCGCAACGGTAGCGCGTCCGCTTCGCATGCGGGAGGCTGGGGGTTCGAATCCCCCCTTGTCCATCGCCCATTCCGTAGGGCGAATCCGGTATAGTGGGATAGCAGAGCTATCCCACGTCTTTTGATCAAACTTTTAGAAAAAGTTTGTTTGATTTCCCCCTTGTCCATGGCCTGTTTCGGAACCCTTTAGTAAAGGGTTCATCGAAATTTTGATCGAACTTTTTTCAAAAGTTCGGCAGGCCGCCTCGAGAAACGGGTTATCGTTTCACGATAACCCCTATTTTTCTTTTGACTCCGAATTACTTTTCTTTTATCAAAAGAAAAGGAACTCTTCTGATTTCCCCCTTGTCCATCGCCCATTCCGTAGGGCGAATCCGGTATAGTGGGATAGCAGAGCTATCCCACGTCTTTTGATCAAACTTTTAGAAAAAGTT
Source organism: Candidatus Iainarchaeum sp. (assembly GCA_016867455.1). GTDB lineage: Archaea > Iainarchaeota > Iainarchaeia > Iainarchaeales > VGJJ01 > VGJJ01. The sequence goes on from VGJJ01000001.1 coordinate 26,431, forward strand.
TGTTTGATTTCCCCCTTGTCCATGGCCGCTAACCTGCGGCCGTGCGGAAGTTAGGGAAACATGAATGTTCCCTAGACAAACTATTTTTCGCCAACCATTTTTATAGTGCAATTCACTCGTACACGCATGCATTTCCCTATTCGCTTGCTCATTGGTCTTGTTTTCTTGGTGATGATTTCACCAACGATTTTTGCGGCAGATGTTTACATTCTTCGCGCTATCACAGTCCCCCAAACGTATTTGACGGGATATGTGGATGTGGAGATTACGATTGAAAATGTGCAATTCAATCAACAAGGATATGGTGCTGCATCCTCGGGCAATCAATTGATCCATACCTCGATTCGAAATGACAAAGGGCAATTTCTCCCAGGTTTTGATGACTATCAAACATCTATCCCATTGCCCGCCGCAATAAATGTGATCAACGTGACAATTCCCCAATCTTCATTGAACGCGGGGGAAATATACACTATTCAAGCGAGTATTGATCCATACAATCCAAATGGAACAACATACGATGAAACCACTAAAGGAAATAATTCCGCACGCAAGACATTTACCGTATTAAAAGCTCCGCAAACGTATCAAGTTCCCGACATGCCATTCGAATTATCCTTCGCGGGCATGTTGCTCGTGTTGAGCGGATTATTTTATTATGGTCGAGTGAAAAAAAATAATTAATTATCTCGACCAAGCAAAATTAAACTAACTAATTTTCTTGCCGGTTCTGCCAAACAAACTTTTTAGAAAAAGTTTGATCAAAAATACTAAATAATTTTCTTGCCAGTTTTGTCAAACAAGTGAATCACATTCACGGGGCAAGAGTCCGCGGCTTCCTTGTTGGGAGTATACTGTGCTTGGGCAATGTCTCTTTGTTCACCATCTTCTCCGCTTTCGAGTTTGATGTGAATGGATCCCTTCAAGTTGCTCTTTCCATCCACGGGGGACATTTCCCAATAATCCGGTGCCACGGCTGCGCAGGCCCCGCATCCAATACAATTGGGTCGGTCGTGTTTGATTTGATAGTCGGGCATAGGATATTCCACCTCAATTCGGAATGGTTATACTAAAAACGCGCAAAAAGTAATTTTAAAGGTATAGGAACAAATCACGAAAATCCCTCCCATTAGCGAAATTACGGGCGTTTATGTTTTCAGTTTATAACGGTTTTCCGACCGTGATTGTAGTGAAATAGCCCCATCGTCTAGTGGTCAAGGATATGGGACTCTGACTCCCAGGACCTGCGTTCGAATCGCAGTGGGGCTATTTTTATTTTCACGCCACCCATTAAATACTAGAAAATCGTTAATCACGTCCGGATACGCATGAATGCTCCGGATTCTCTTTCTGAAAGAAAACAAACCAAATTCATTATCGTCACGGGAGGAGTCGTCTCCGGCCTCGGTAAAGGAATTGCTGCCGCATCCATTGGCCGCTTGCTTGTTTCGGCGGGGTTGAAAGTGATTCCCATCAAGATGGATGGCTACTTGAACGTGGATCCGGGGACGATGAATCCCATGGAGCATGGGGAAGTGTTCGTGTTGGATGACGGGGGAGAAGTCGACATGGATTTTGGTCATTATGAACGCTTCTTGAATGTTGTTCCAAAGTCGCATTGGAATTTGACCATGGGAAAAATATTTGATTATGTGAGACAGAAAGAACGCAAGGGAGATTATTTGGGAAAGACCGTGCAGTACATTCCTCACGTCACAAGCGCTATTAAAGAAAAAATAATGCACGTGGTGAGTGAAGAACGCCCGGATGTAGTGTTGATTGAAGTCGGTGGAACGATTGGGGACTTGGAGAACGAATTGTACGTGGAAGCGGTTCGCCAATTGAAGAAAGATGTGGGGGTGAACAACATTGCGTATGTTCACCTCACGTATGTTCCTATTTTCGCGGGAACGAAGGAACAAAAATCAAAACCCACGCAGCAAAGCGTAAACATTCTGCGTCAGCGCGGATTGCAACCGGATATTATTATTGGGCGATGTGCGCGAAAACTCGATGATAGCATTAAAGAAAAAATTGCATTATTTGCGGACATTGAAAAGGAATCCGTTATTACGGGTTTGGACGTGGATAACGTGTATGAGATTCCCCTCGTTTTTCAGGAAGAGGGAATCTTGAAACAATTGAATGAAAAATTGCAATTGAATGCCATTCCCAAAATGGATGAGTGGAAAAAACTCGTTAGCAACATGAGTCGTGCTCCTAAAACAATTAACATTGCGCTGTGTGGAAAATACACTAAACTAGAAGATAGTTATGCGAGTGTGATTGAAGCCTTGCATCACGCGGGGGCGCATGTTAATGTTATTCCTAAAATTCATTGGATTGAAACCACGCGCATTGAAGAAGGCACGTTAAACGTGGAAGACGCATTACGCGGAATGGATGGCATTATTGTTCCCGGTGGTTTTGGTTCACGCGGGGCGGAAGGAAAAATTTCCGTCATTCAGCACGCGCGCACGCACCACATGCCCTATTTGGGATTGTGTTATGGCATGCAGCTCGCGGTAATTGAATACGCACGCAATCGCTGCGGTCTCTCCCTTGCGAACAGCACGGAAATCAATCCACGCACAACATTTCCAGTGATTGATTTGCTTCCGGAACAAACAACCATTACTCAGAAAGGAGCCACCATGCGTTTGGGCGGGCAAGACGTGGAAATTAAGCCTCAAACGAATGCCGAAAAATTATTTGGTCCCGTGGCACGTTTGCGTTTTCGCCACCGATACGAGGTTAACCCTGCCTTCATTGAAAAACTGGAAAATATGGGACTTATTTTCTCAGGTAAAGCACCGCAGCGTGAAATTATGCAAATCATGGAACTCCCCGACCATCCCTTTTTCATGGCTACGCAGGCGCATCCGGAATTGACTTCGCGATTAGACAAGCCGTGTCCTTTCTTTCATGCGTTTGTCCGTTCCTGCGTGAAATGAATAGGATTATATCCCGCATTTTCCAATGAAAGATATGTCCACTGAAAAAAAATTAGTTGATTGTTTGAAAGAGTTTGCGGTGTTTGCGGGCAATTTGGCGTTGCCATATTATGGTAAAATTGAGCGCCAGAATAAACTAGTGGGAGTCGCGGAGCATTTGCATGAATCTCCCGTCACGGTGGTGGATCATGGTATTCAGGAAATGGTTTTGTCGGAACTCATTCGAAATGGTTTCACCAACCTTGCGTTTAATGGGGAAGAAGAAACGCACTTGAAGTTTTTTTTCAAGGGAGATTATTCTAATGGTTTGGTGGTGCATTGCGATCCCATCGATGGGACGAAAGCGTTTGTTAATGGAAAAAATCGTTTCGCGGTAGGGTTTGCCCTTTCTAGAGTTAAAAATAATGTTCATGATTTTTTTGCGACGATTGTTTATTCCCCTATTGATCAACAATTATTTTGGTCATACGAGGATAAGGCGAGCAAGCACGTAAAACAATCCCTTGTTTCGCGTGAATTAGCGTCCGTTCGTTTGCTAACGAATGAGGGAAAGGACTGCCTCTCCCAAAAAGGATATGTTCCTGCGCCCCCGGAGAGTATGCATTTGAGTATTATTGACACCGCATTGGGAAAGCGTGCCGCGGTAACAGGTTATCATGTGGAGGCGCATGATGCGTTCATTCCGTTTGCTTTTGCACGCAATTATGGCATTACTCCTTACACCCACGCGGGCAAAAAGTTGAAAAAAATAATTCTCGAACCCACTCCCAAGGGTTATCGCACGATGCACAAAGTGTATTATTTTGCCAATAATGAAATCCGTGATGAATTATTGCCTGTTTTTCAGAACGCGAAATATGTGAACAAATAATAAAAAAATGAAATAAATAGGAAAATAATTGAATTGCCTATTTTTTATTTAATCAGCGCGAACTTCACCGCTTCGGGGATGAGTGAAATAATTCCGGGCTGAGTAATCATTTTGCTCACGAAGCGCGAGGGTTCATCCATGTCTCCATGGTTGGAGAGGAAGTGTTCCATTCCCGCGTCCTTGAGTTTGAGGAATAATTTATCCAATTGTGCATCGGTTTGGCGTGATTGATACGTGTGGATTTTGTAGTGTAATTCTAATTCCTTGAAAATGGGTTCCATTCGTTTCTCGTACTCATTAAGTGGGGTGTGGTGGTGAATGTGATCGTGAATACTCGTTGCGAGAATGTCGGCAGACTTGCAGTTCATGATGATTCCTCCTCCCGTGGTTGCTTTGGTTTGGTAGGCAGCGTCTCCTAAGAGGAGCATGTTATCCTTGGTGAGCGTGCGAATGGGCGGGGCGCAGGGGATTAGGAAGGAGTTGTCGCTCTTGATGTGTACGTCGATTTGTTTTTCTTTCAAGAATTTTTTGAATGCGTGAACAGGGTTCACTCCGACTTTGCATCCTAATCCTATTTTGGCGCTGGATTCGTTTTCGGGGATTACCCATGCAAAAAAATGCGGTGCGAATGATTCGCTGAAATATAATTCCACAAAACGCGGGTCAAAGTTTCCGGATGCTTTGACTTGATACGAGTGTACAAAATCACTGGCTTTGCTTTCAATCCCTACTACTTTTCGTAAGCGTGAATTCACTCCATCCGCGGCCACCATGATGTCGGCTTTTTTGACGCCGCCTTTTCCTTTGCTTTGAGTAAAAATAGTATTTCCTTTCACGTTCATGACGCTCGTGTTCAACACGATTTCCGCGCCGGCTTTTTTGGCTTGTTGATAGAGTGTTTTATCGAATAGGCTTCGGTCCATGACATGGGCAACGGGCTTCTTGCTCTCGATGCGGAGCTGGGTATTGTTGGGGGAATAAATTTTCGCTCCATAAATAGTATTCGTAAAACTGTCTTTCAAATCAAAACCAAGTGTTTCCGTGTTGCGTGCGGAGATGAGTCCCGAGCAGTGTTCGGGAATCCCTATTTCTGCATGGTCTTCAAAAACGGTTACCGGAATGTTGTTTTCGGCTAGTTTTCGGGCGAGGCGTAATCCTGCACTCCCTGCACCAATGACGGAGACGTGACGATCCATACTAGAATACCCCCTGAGTATGATTTTTAACGCAACCCCTTGGGGAGAAGCTTTTAGCCACGTTGTGCGTGTTAATTTTCTATGCTCTCACTACCATCCATTGCAGCCATTGGGTTGGTATTGCTTGCGGGAGTGTTGATTCATTCCCGCCTCCCATCGTATCCTCGTGAAACGAGTGAAAAATGGCTCGTTTCTTTTTTTTCATTAATCCTGCTTATTCCTGCGTTTTTTTGGGCGGGGCACTATTGGTTCCACATGCGTGTGAGCGTGTGGTCGTTCGCTGCGGGAGTGGGTGTTCTTTTCCTCGTGTGGGTGCTTATTCCCACCCGAGAAAAATAACGTGTTTTAGTATCGTCCGATGCGCGAACTACTATCGCTCTTCCACATTTTACTCCCTCTCACGGGAGTGCTCGTGCGGTGAACGGGCCCCGTGTTGCGTACGCCTATGGAACTGCGCAGGATGGGATTGTCTGCTCCTTCCACGCTTCCTTTGACGACGCGGATGGATACGAAAATTAATCCCACGACGAGGAGGAACCCTAATACGAGTGGTCCTACGTTGCCAACGAAGCCCACGAATCCTGTCATGAGGTTTCCGCCATCAAATAATGGTGGTCCGGCTTCTTTGTTGGCCACGGGTTTTCCGATACCGCTGGAAAACAAAATGGGCGGATTAACGATGAGTGCTTGGAGTGCTTCCATTTTGCTTTGGGCCACGCCAAACGTGTAGGTGTTAACGCTCGTCAACACAATCTCAACGGCTTGTCCTTCAAACAATTCGCTGACTTCAAATTGCACTAATGGGTCGTCTTTCAATATGGTCATGTTCACATTGGATGTGAATTCGCTCGCGGTCTTGGCGAACGATTTAGGTACGTCTACGACAATTTTGACACTGCCTTTGTTTCCCGTGTTTTGGAGGGAGAGAACATATTGCAGAGCATATTTTCCTTTTTCTCCTTCCACTGGAACCATTTTTACGATTGGTTGCGCGTTCCATTGGGTAATGGCTTGCTCCGCATCGCTCACGAGTTGCGCGTTATCCACGTTGAATCCTGCCGCGGATAATAATGCGGTTAATTGTTCCATTCCCACGTTCAACGATACGGGTTCGGGCAACACGGGCTCATTTTCCAACGCCGTGTTGGTTGGGCTTGTATTCGTTCCCGTGTTTGTGGAAGTAGCGGCGGGTGCGGCTGCCGCGGGTTTCGAGGATGGGTCCTTAATCACGCGTGACGTGGATGCGGTACATGAATCGGTTCCGAAAACAAACTTCACGCTTGTTCCAATGGAGTTAGGCACGTCAAATGGTCCCGTCCACTTGGTGGCGGCCGTTCCTACTTTTTGGATGGCAACCGTTGCTTTTCCCATTGGCGTGGCGCGAAAATATCCATTCACGTATGAGTTTCCTTGTGCCGTTGCCGTGATTTTTTCTCCTGCATAAATGGATGTGGGCACGTCAAATGTAACGTTGCATGAACCGCCGCCCCCACCGCCGCCACCGCCGCCACCGCCGCCACCGCCGCCGGAGCCGCCGCTATTGTTGTTTCCTCCGCTGGTACAACCAGTGGTGGTCGCATTAATGGGTCCCGTCGCCGAACTTTTGTGGCCGACGTTGTCTACGGCTTCAATCCAATAATTGTAGGAGGTGCAGCTGGATAATCCGCTGTCCGTGGTGCTGGTAGCGGGGTGGTTTGCGGTCTTGGATGGAGAGTCCGGCTTAGTGGTGGTCGTGCTGCGGTATAATCGGTACTCTTTCACGCCGCTTCCTCCATTATCCGTTGAGACACTCCAGCTGAAGGATGCGCTCGTGTCTTCGCGGTCCGTGTTCGTAAAATTCGTTGGTGCGGTTGGGCTCGTGGAATCGTACACAATGACTACGTCTACTCCCTGCGCGGAAATATTTCCTAATGCGTCTTTGACTTTCACATTCACGGTGCGTGAACCATCCCCGGCTGGGCAGCTCGTGACTATGTTGTAGGTGTTGATGCTGGTCGCATAATCAATTTCAACCGGCGTGTTCGTGGAGCACTGGAAAATGACTTTATGGTTGCCCACTCCCGCGTCGGTGGCACCGATAGTAAAAGTAGGTGTTGCTGAACTCGTTGGTGTGGGCGCGGAGGCTGTTACACTGGTGGGGCCGGTCGTGTCGACTTTAATGACTTGTGATAAGTTGGCCGTGTTTCCGGCAGCATCCGTCACGTCGACCGTGTACGTGTATGTGCCATCCGTCAATGCGGATGCGGGAGTGTATGAAAAACTATTCCCGTTTTGAGTGGGGGATACGGTGACTCCATTTTGTTTGAATACGACTGAAGCCACGTTGAGTCCGCTCCCATTGGCACCATCGGAAAGCGTCACTTCAATCGTGGGGGTGGTGTTGATTGTTCCTGAATGAGCGGGAACCGCTGCCGCGTTGAGGGTAAAAGTTCCCGTGGGGGCGGTCGTGTCTACTTTCAAATCAAATGCCGTCGTGACAGCTGTGTTTCCTGCCGCATCGGTGGCGCGGATGATGATGGAATTATTTTCATTGGAAAAAACCACTCCTGCCGTAGGAAGAGTTGTAAAATTTCCACCGGCATTATAGTCGAGTGTGCATGCCGTGGCATCCGTGCACGTGGCGGTCATGGTTGTTGCTGCGTGGCTCCATACTCCGCTTGTAACGAGGGGATTGAAGGTGGGTCCGGTGATGACAGGATTAATGGAATCAAATGTGATAGGGGTTCCGGCACTGGTGGCGGTTGTTTGTTCGGGAAATGTTTCTTGAAAAATGGCTTTCATGAAAATGGTTTGGTTTCCATTAGCAGGGGCTTGTGCGCTCGTGTCAAATGTCCAATGGCATGTCATTCCATTCGCCGTGTTAATGTTGTCCAATACGCAGGCGGATGAAATATCCAATGCGTCAAAATGACCGGCGATGATTTCAGGGTCTCCGGCATCGAATGTGGCGTCCGTACTCAGGAAGAATCGAAAATCATATGTTGCGGAAGTAACATAGGCAGAGTCTTGCAGGTTGAAGTTTACCGTCAAATCATTACTCGGATTAATCGTGTAGCTTGGGTCCGTCACCGTGATGGTCGCACCCCACACGCTCATACTCAATAATACGACTCCTGTTAACACGATTAACCAAGCACGATTCATTTGTTCTCCCCCTGAGATATGAGTAATACTCTTTTTTGATGAGTATTTAAACCATTCTCGATATTATAGAATAATCCTGCCATTTGGCTGGTCATGTAGCAGGAATTTTTTTGAGTTGGAGGTTTTCGCCATGGAACAGTTGCGCACCGTCTTTTTTCTGAGTCTCTTGACGGGACTCCTTCTCCTCATTGGGGGAATAGTGGGGGGAGAAAGTGGAATACTCGTGGCATTCATTTTTGCATTAATCATGAATGGTTTCTCGTATTTTTTTTCAGACAAAATAGTGTTAGCATTGTATCGCGCTCAACCCGCGGATGAAAAAACGAGTGAAGGAAAACGTATTCATTCACTTTTGAAAACAGTTGCTCAACGCATGCAACTCCCATTGCCTAAATTATTTATCATTGATGAAAAATCTCCTAATGCATTTGCCACGGGGAGAGATCCTCAACACGCGGCCGTGGTTTTCACGCGGGGGATTCTTTCATTGTTAGATGATCATGAATTGGAAGGCGTTATTGCTCACGAACTTTCGCACGTGAAGAATAGGGATATTCTCATCGCATCCATGGCAGCCACGATTGCGGGGGCCATTAGTATGCTCGCACACATGGCTCAATGGAGCGCGTTTGGTTCGCGTGACCGGGATGGGAGAAATGTCATTGGATTAATGATCGTGGCGATTTCGGTTCCCATTATTGCGATGCTCATTCAATTAGCGGTTTCTCGTTCCCGTGAATTTTTGGCGGATGAGACGGCGGCGAAAACCCTTCATTCGGGAAAAGGCCTCGCTTCCGCATTGAGAAAACTCGAAAAGGGCATTCATACGCATCCCTTTGATTCGGCAAATGAGGGAACCGCCCATTTGTTTATCGCTAATCCCTTTGCGGGGGAAGGATTATTGGGTTTATTCCGCACCCATCCCTCGACAAGTGAACGAGTGGCGCGACTCGAATCGTTCCGCTCATAAAAGTTGGTTTTATATGGTGTGGGGACGCTCTTCTGGTGATGAAGATTCCCTACCTCACTATTTTTTTCACGCTTATTATTTTGTATGTGGCGGCGACTCAACTCAATTGGCCGAGTCTCTTGCACGCATTCCAATCAGCGAAAATAGAATATATTTTTCTCGCACTCAGTGCGTGGGTGGTGCTGGTTTTTCTTAAAGGATTCAAGTGGCAGCGTCTCGTGATTAGTTTGAATGGTAAAATTTCCTTGATTGATTCACTCATGGTCATTTTTATTGGTCTATTTGTCAGTGTGATTACGCCCGGTAGGCTGGGTGATTTTGTGCGGGCCGTGTACATTAAGGATCGTCTCGCGCTGGGAAAGGGAATTTTGGCCGTAATTGTTGATCGTGCCATGGATGTCATCACGCTGCTCATCTTTGCGGGAATCGGTCTCATTCTCTTGACGCGTGCGAAGGGAATTGAAATTATTTCTCCGGAGCTCGTTCTCATTCTGATTGCGGGATCATTTATGGCGTTAGGTGCTGGATTAAACAAGCGGGTGGCGCGTAAACTATTCAAATTATTTCAGGGAATTATTCCTCAAAAAATTCGCGAATTATTGTTGAAGCACGGTCGATCGTTCTATGAAGCGGTTCCCCTCTTTCAAACGAATGGTATTCATGTGTTGGCTGCCGTATTTTCGAGCACTGCTGCGTGGTTATTATCAATTACCTTTGGCTGGTTCCTCATGCTGGCGCTCAACATGCCATTGTCATGGAATTCCGCATTAGCGGTTGTTCCCGTTCTCGCATTAATTGAAATTATTCCCGTGGGAATACTGGGGATTGGCACGCGCGAAATTGGTGCGGTGATTGTATTAGGGGCATTTGGCATTTCTCCCGAATCCGCAGTGGCGTATTCCCTGCTTTATTTCGCATTGGGGTATATTCCCAGTTTTGCCATTGGTGCGGTGTTATTCAACCATAAACCACTCCCCATGGACGGTGGCCTCAAAGGGTTAGCGTCCAGGTTAGGGTAATACTCTCCGCGCTGCTTCGTTGATTATTTTTTTTGAAACGCGAGCAAGCACGTAAGGGATAGTCCAAATGGCAATCCAAATGGCAAGTTTTGTTGGGCCATCACTCGCAGTCCCACGCGTCGCTTCATGAATCCTGGAACAAATGCATTCACGTGATCAGGAACGCGCAGGGGTCTGCGTCCCAACAACAATCGGCTGAACGTCCACAAAACTTCATTGGGGTGAGTAATAATGAGCAACCCATTCGGTTTGAGTACGCGGGTTAATTCTGCAATGACATCCTGGTATTCGTACACGTGCTCCAATACTTCCGTACACGTGACAACGTCAAAATAATTATCTGGGAATTGCAGCGAATCCAAGTCCATGCGTTTAACCTGAGCAAATGGCACTCGTTCATGGGATTGACGCACCGCGTTATCCATGATGTCCACGCCAAAATACTCATGCAGGGGCATTTGTTGGTGAAAGCGTTGAATCAAATGTCCTTCGCCGCAGCCCGCGTCGAGGATGCGAGCCCCTTTTGGGAGATTGGCTTTGGCTACAAACTCAACAATTTTATCCAATCGTTGAGAGTGAACAAACCGCACGAGGGCATTTTGACTCGTGTATAAACTATCCATGTTCTCGTCCGGCATATACAAATGATCGATTCGCGCCATGGTCAATCCCACTCATAACATGTTTAACGTTTTATAAACACCGCAAAATCATCATGCCAATAATCCGGGGTCATTCCGTTCGGCAGCGCATACAAACGGGTGTCCACCACCAAATAATGGTATGGAATTTTTTCCACGCAGGAAAAACAACCCTTTTCGACTGCTTCACGAACAATCGTGGTCTCACTCAAATAGTATTGGGCAGCCGGGTTGCGTGAGAAGAGGTGCAGTGCCAGCGTAAAGTTGGCCGATGTCGCATCCACGGGAATCTTGTTTGAGTATTGAGCCATTTTCCCGGGTCCGCGAGCGAAAAAAATAGTTCTTTCCGGGAGGGGTTCCACTCGACTAAACCATTCTGAAAAAGCCGCTTCCCGAATGCCTGTTTTGCTTCCGTGAGCGAGTCGAGTCAAATCGTTTGACGTAAAATTAATGAAAAATCCAATGAGTAATACTGCCAGTAGTACGAAAACAATTATCCGTGCGGGTGTAGCACGTGATAATGCGGCTGCCGCAAAAATAATAGTAAACAATGCCCCTGCCTCCAAGAATTTAGAATGCAACAACAATACGGGAAAAAAATTGGCCAAAATAACATACAGCAACACTCCTAATGCGGCCAGAATTCCCGCGCGCGGGAGAAATAGGTTCCCGCGAAACGCGGCAGGCATTCTCATTCCTAAAACCAAAATGGATACGATGGGAACTACTCCCAAAAAAACAACTAATGGGAGAATCGTTCGCAAAAATGATTCAACCGATAATGAGTGTTCCAAGGGAGTAGATCCCCCGCTCAGGAGGGCGGGGAGAAACATGAATACGAGTAAGGGCAGCACGGCCACGAAGCCAATGATACTCACGCGGAGAATAGTGGTGATAGTGGGTCGATGCAAAAAGAGTGCAAACCCAAAAAGAATGCCCGCCACGTAAGGGTGGGTAATTCCCGCTCCCGCAAAGAGAATAGCACTCATCACGGGTCGGTCACGCAAGGATAGAATAGCCGTGAACGATAGTCCCAATCCCAATAGGAGGGGATATTCTCCCACGAATAAATCCACGAAAATGAGTCGCGCCCCAATTAGTAGTGCGGCTGCAAAAAATAATGCTTCTTTTTTTCCGCTCGTCCAAATCGCGAGTCGTGTGATGGCATACACGAGCAAAATAATTCCTAGCACGCCCAACAACCATCCCCCCGCGTGGAAGGGTAATCCTGTTACTTGATGAAGTTGAGAAATTAAGAGTGGAACTCCCGGCTGATAGAAAAAGGGCACATCAAAATACGGCGCATACGTCGCGGGAATAGTTGTTTGAATTAATTTCCCTGCCGCGCTCGGAGTGGCATCCGCACTCAAATCGTATCCTCCTTGCACGCCAAAAAAAACATATCCTAGTGTAGCAACGAGGAATAGTGTGAGTAAAATCATTGCGTGAAAAGAATGGGGTGAAAAATCAAACGTGATGGCAGCGCTGTTTCCATCCACCCATTTTTTTTTGAAATGATGCAGACAAAAAACAAAAATAATGGTTGCGAGTGGAATCATCCACGTGATGCCAATCGTGTATCCTGCCCAGAGTGAAAAAATAATCCACGCGCTCAAAAATAATGCAAATTGATCCGTGAATGAAAATAGGACATTCATCAAATAATTATTTTCAAGACGATTCATAGTTTACCTTCGATTATAGGGTTTAAATGGTCAACCGATGTGCAATACATGAAACCCATGAATTCTCCCTGCTCGGTGTCGCTGGTGATTCCGGCGCATAATGAAGAAAATATTATTCGCGAAACCGCATTGTCCTATTATGATGCTCTTACTCATGCGAAGGAAATCAAATCATTTGAAATTATTCTCGTGAGCAACCATTGCTCGGATAATACTCCAAAAGTTTGCCGCGAGCTATCCAAGAAAAAAAATATTATTCATTTGGATTTTACCGAAAAAATCGGCAAAGGGGGAGCGGTAGAAAAAGGATTTATTCAAGCCAAATACGATTGGTTGGGTTTCGTGGATGCGGATAATTCCATTAAGCCTGAACAGTTTCTTCGATTAGTGCGCGAAACCAACGCACAGGAAGTGGGTGCGGTCATTGGTTCCAAACGCATGCCTGAAACCATCATGAATCCTCCGCAGCCATTATCGCGTCAAATCATGGGATGGTTTTTTTCTAAGTTTCAGAATATTTTGTTTCAAACGGGAGTCAATGATAGTCAATGCGGTGCCAAAATTTTTAGGAGAAAAGCGATTGAGCCTATTCATTTTTTAGAAAAAGGATTCACGTTTGACGTGGAGTTGCTTCATCGCACGCTCCGCGCGGGATATAAAATAAAAGAATTGGGAGTGGTTTGTCAAAACAGTTCCGTTTCTCGCGTCAAATGGTTTTCTCCCATTCAGATGTTTATTGAACTCATTCGTTTGCGTGCGCGGGTAAAATAATGCGCCAAAATAAAAAAATAACAAACGAAAAATATAATTCCATTATACGATTCGCGCGCGCCAATAATCCAGCGTATCATCCAGCGTCTTCTCGAAAGGAATCTCGGGCTTCCATCCGGTTTTTTGGTGGAATTTGGAGTAATCCCCGTGGAGTATTTCTACGTCGCTCGGCCGCATGCGGGATTGATCCACTTCTACGCGAATATCTTTTTTATGGCTCTTGGACACGAGGTAATTGAGCATGTCTCGAATCACCCATGGTCTTCCGGAGCAAATATTATATGCTTCTGCATAATCGCATTTTTGTACCGCTAAATAATAGGCTCTCACCACGTCGCGCACATCCGTATAATCGCGCTGCGCATTAAGATTTCCCACTTGAATAATGGGGCTTCGTTTTCCTTTTTCGATTTCAGCAACTTGTTTAGCAAAATTTGATGTCACAAATACGTCTCCGCGTCTCGGTCCTTCATGATTAAAGGTTCTCGTGATAATTGTTTTGAGTCCGTAACTTTTATGGTATTGATAAGCGAGCATTTCTTCGGCAACCTTGGACACGGCGTATGGTGAAAGCGGGCGAAGGGGATTCGTCTCCTTGATTGGTACTTCCTGCGGGGTTACAAAACCGTATTCTTCAGACGAGCACGCTACTTGAATCACTGGATTAATTTCCGCGTGGCGAACGCCTTCCAATACATTAATGGTTCCGTGCACATTCGAATCAATGGTTCCCGCAGGATGGTCGAAGGATGCGCGCACAAAACTCTGTGCGGCTAAATGGAAAATATAATCAGGCTCGGAGCGCTTGATGGCCGAATACGTTGAGAAGGGATCGCGCAAATCACATTCAATTAATCCAATTTTGTGTTTGATGGAATCAATGTTATCCATGCGGGAGCGCCAGCGATAAGTACCATCGACTTCCAGCCCCTGCGATAGCAAATACTCGGCAAGGTGTGATCCCACGAATCCGGTTATTCCTGTGATGAGCGCGCGCATAGTTAACCACCATCCAATTCCTATTTAAATCTCATTTTTTTGTTGCAGAATTAATTGTTCCAATTTTTTAGACCATTTCCACTGATCAATGTTTTTCGTGATGAATAGTCTCATTTTTTTTTCTAGTTTTTGCTGGTAAAATTGAATGACTTTTTCAGTTATTTCGTTCTCGCTTCCGGCCGAGAATAGTAAACCATTTTTCCCATCGTTTACCCATTCGGCATTTCCTCCCACGTTCGAGGCTAAAATGGGCACGCCGAATGATAGGGCTGTGGGAATCACGGCAGACTGGGAGATGGCTGTATATGGTAAAATGACCGCATCCGCTGCGCTAAAGTAGAGTGGCATTTCTTCGTCTTTCACGAATCGATTCACGAGTTTGACGTGTTCACGAATGTGGAGCGCGTCAATGATATTTTCGTATTCGGCCTGGTCACCCCAGTATTCTCCCACCACTAATAATGTTAGTTTTGGCCGTTGGGCGAGGATGGCGGGCATTGCGTTTAGGAGGATTTTCAATCCCTTGTAGGGGCGGACAAACCCGAAGAAGAGGAGCACGTCTCCTTTAATTTGTAGTTTTTTTTGAGCGAGTTCTTTTGAAATGGTTTCATTCGTTCGCGGAATCAAATCAAGTTGGGGTCCCCGAACGTAAACAACCTTTTTTTTCGGGAGATGTTTTTGAATCAAGTGCTGAGACTCATGAGACTGCACCACTAAGTAGTCAAGTTTTCCCAAAAATAATTTGGTTAACAGTCGGTGCACGGCAAAAAAGGGTTGGCTGTGGAGCAGGTGAATGATTTTCATGCGTTTTTCACTCCGTGGGGAAACACATTATGAATCATCGCCGCAGTGGTGGTGTGTCCGCGGATGAGTAGGTTAATGAAAAAATAGCACGGAAACAAGTACGTGGTCCACCACACAAAAAATACTCGGTCGGGTTTTTCTCGGCGAATGAACGTGCTCACGTTCCACCAATTCAGAGGGTTGAGTGCATCCACCCATTCTCTTTTTTCATAGGATAATTTTTCTTTTTTTTCGTCCATGCGCGAGTGGGCGAAAAGAATCGAAGGGTAGAGTCTCTTGAATGAGAGTCCAATTACCGTGTTTGATTCTCCGAGCAGCGTGCAAAACTCGTGGGTGGCACCGGCGATTCCTCCTCGCGTCGGAGGGAGTGGTCCGATGATGATTATTTTCATTCCAACACGTTCCGTTTTATTGTTTGACAAGGGGCTTCCACCACCATTCGTTCTGCCTATACCATGTCAATGTTTCGCGCAGTCTTTCGTCGAATGGTTTGGTGTGGGTGAATCCAAGTGCTTTGATTTTTTGGGCATTCACCGAGTATCGTTTGTCGTGCCCTTTCCGGTCTTCGACGTATTGAATCATGTCTTCCCCTTTTCCCATTTCGTGGAGAATCATTTTGATTATTTTGAGATTGGGCATCTCGTTTTCTCCCGCGATGTTGTATACTTCCCCGCTGGTTCCTTTTTGTAAAACTAAATCAACGCCCCGGCAGTTGTCTTCTACGTATAACCAGTCTCGTATGTTCATTCCGTCGCCGTACACGGGGACTTTTTTTCCGCGGATGAGGTTAGTGGCAAATAGTGGGAGCATTTTTTCGGGAAATTGATATGGTCCAAAATTGTTGGAGCTGCGGGTGATGACGACGTGCATTCCGTATGTTTGCGAGTAGGAATACGCTAAGCGCTCCGATCCTACTTTTGATGCCGCATACGGGTTGCGCGGGTTGAGCGTGTCACTTTCGACAAAACTTCCATCGAGGATGTGTCCGTAGACTTCGTCCGTGGAGATGCATAAGAATTTTTGGATATTATTTTTTCGTGCTGCCTCCAACAAGGAATGAGTGCCCAGCACATTCGTGCGAAGGAAAATGGCCGCGTCTTGGATGGCTCGGTCCACGTGGGATTCGGCCGCGAAGTGCACCACGGCGTCGCAGTCTTTCATGACTTCATCCATTTTTTTGGTATCACAAATGTCCGCGTGCACAAATGAGTAGCGGGGATTTTTTTCTACATCCAAGAGGTTTTCTTTTCTTCCCGCATACGTGAGGAGGTCCACGTTCACGACTTCATGCGTGGGGTGGTCTTTCAAATAGGTTCGAACGAAATGGCTTCCTATAAAACCGCTTCCGCCGGTGACAAGGACTTTCATACTCATGAATGCCCCCTCTTTTGTTTTAAGGAAGCACGTTCAATCGTGGAATAATCATAGTACAATCCTCGCGTGAACCGTTGTAAAAATAGCGGGTTTATTAGTCATTGCGTGCCATGCTTACGTATGAGTATTCCTCGGAAACTCCCAACCAAAGTTAAACTAGTGGTCACCATTCCGGCGTACAATGAAGAATCCACCATTGTTTCAGTTATCAACAGCATTCCTTCTGTTATCGAGGGTGTTCATGATATTCGTATTTTAGTGGTGGATGATGGGAGCTCGGATCAAACCGCCGCACGTGCAACGAAAGCGGGTGCTCGTGTGGTTTCAAATGCGATGAATCGCGGTCTAGCGTATACTTTTTCCCGCGGTCTCGAAGAAGCATTGGGCATGGGTGCGGATATTATTGTGAATACGGACGCGGATAATCAGTATGATCAGTCTCAAATTCCTCAATTGATTCAGCCTATTCTTAATCGTCAAGCCGACATGGTGTTAGGTTCTCGTTTCAAGGGCCACATTGAAGATATGTCTTTTTCCAAGCGCTGGGGAAACCAGCTCGCTTCTCGCGTCGTAAAATGGGTTTCGGGCTTGAATATTTCGGATGGTCAAACGGGTTTTCGCGCGTTCACGCGTGATGCGGCACTGCGTTTGAATATTTTTTCCTCGTTCACGTATACGCAGGAAACTATTTTGGAAGCGGCTGATAAAAAAATGCGCGTGGTTGAAATTCCGTGCACGTTTCGCAAGCGCGCGGATAAGAATCGATTGTTCGCGGGTGTTTTTGATTATGCGCGGCGCGCGATAATGACATTAGTGGTGGGCGCCCTCAAGTACCATCCTATCAAAACGTTTGGATACGCGGGCATCGGTCTTGTGATAATTGGTGGCATCATTGGTCTTCCGGTAGCGGAACTTTTTTGGTCAACGGGTTCCGTGGGTCCTTTTACCCTGCGTGCGATTGCTACGGGAATTTTTTTCATTTTGGGTTTTCAACTAATTTTCTTGGGTTTTATTGCTGAGTTGTTGAAGCATAATCGTCAGATTGCCGAACGGCAATTAGTGGAAGCCAAGCGTGCGCGATTGGATAACGTGTCGCGTGCCAACTAATTTTTTTGTTTTATAGAAATAGTTTACTTTTCGTTTCCAGTCGCGTCTCGTTCGGCGGGTGCTTCATTATTCCAGGTAATGCGGCTGGTTTCTTTTCCTTTGTGGCATTCGCATGTGCAGTGGGGCCAATATACGCTGACGCCGCATCCGCATAACAAACAGGGGTTTTTCCACACGGTCATATGCACACCATGTCGGTAAAATACTTTAAATCAACCCGTACATTCTTCGAAAAAACATTGTTATTCATGCGGAAAGCGAAAATGTACCACTAGGCATTTTAATTGGATTTGAATTCTTTTCATGCATGAAGGTCCTTCTCATCCGTTCTCCCTCGCTTACGGGAGGAACGAATTCTCGTCTCGCGGCCAGTTTGGCTAAAATCATGGGAGTGGTTCCCCCGTTGGGATTGTTGTATGTGGCTGCGGTCTTGGAGCGGAGTAAAATCCCCGTTAACGTGTTGGATGCTCTCGTGGAAGAGATTGATATGGCGGAGACGCAGCGTCGAATTAAGGATTATGCCCCCGATTTAGTGGGGATTGCTATTTCGAGCTCCACTATCAAGCAGGATTTGGATGTTGCTCGTTTTTGTAAGGAAGCCGGTGCTAAAGTCTTGTTTGGGGGAGCCCACATGACGAGCTACCCTCATGAGTTGCTTTCCTATGATGAAGTTGATTTTGGCATCATGGGAGAGGGAGAAACACCCTTCCTTAAACTCACGGAAGCCCTGCGCGATAGTCTTCCATATGAGCATATTGATGGTCTCGTCTTCAAGAAGAATGGTCGCGTCACCATCAATAAACCGTGGATTGAGCCTGATTTGAATGCACTTCCCTACCCTGCACGTCACATGGTTCCGTGGGAAAAATACTCTAT
This sequence comes from Candidatus Iainarchaeum sp., assembly GCA_016867455.1. GTDB lineage: Archaea > Iainarchaeota > Iainarchaeia > Iainarchaeales > VGJJ01 > VGJJ01. The sequence continues at coordinate 44,842 of VGJJ01000001.1, forward strand.
TATTATTGCCGACCATCCCATGGCAACTATTTCCACGGGAAGAGGGTGCCCTTATCGCTGCGGCTTTTGTTACAAGCAGCCGAGCGACATGAAGTATCGTTTTCGCAGTGCGGATTCGATTATGGGGGAAGTCCACGAAGTGTATAATCGATACAAGGTTCGCGAGATTTGTTTTGTGGATGACACATTCACGGTTGAAAAAAAACATGTTTTGGAATTTTGTGATAAATTTATTGCAGCCGGTCTTCACAAGAAAATTAAGTGGCAGACCACCACGCGCGTGGATTGTGTCGATTATGAGTTGTTGAAGCGTATGAAAGAAGCGGGTTGTCGTCAGTTGCGTTTTGGTATTGAGTCCGGTGACCCTGAAACACTCAAGTTGATGAATAAACAGATTTCTCTCGAGCGAGCCAAGCAAGTCGTTAAGTGGTGCCGTGAAATTGGTATCGAATCGTTTTCGTATTTCCAAATTGGCTACGCTCATGAGACGGAAGAAAGTATTCAGCGCACGATTGATTTTTCGATTGACTTGGATTTGGATCTAGTCATGTACAATGTGGCTACTCCCTTGCCGCAGACGCCATTGTATATGTTGGCCATGCAGGAAGGCATTATTCAGGGGGATTATTGGCGCGAGTACACATTAGGAAAACGCACCGATCGGATTCCTTTTTTTGTGAAGGATGCGGACAAGTGGGTTTCGCGCGCATACAAGGCTTTTTTCTTCCGCCCTACATTTATGCTGAGACAAGTGGGTAAGCTGCGCAGCCCCCGGATGTTCAAAAAGTATGTGGAAGCATTCTTGGCTATTACGTTCTTCAACATGGTTCCGGACGAAGAAGCGAAAGTGGATGAGTCGGCGGCGGCTGGAACAACCACTGCGTAATTCAACTCAAAAAAAAAGAAAACAAATTCAAAATGATTATTTTCGCTCGCATACTTCGGCGAGGAGGCCATTGATGACTCCAATCACATACTTGAGGGAGTTGGCTTCTACTTCTAATATTTCATGTTCGTTTCCCGCGTACAAGTATACTTTTTCTTCGTCAAAAATTTGTTCATCGATGACTTTCCATAAATAGTTTTCTAGAAAAGGGTGCAAGTGTTGAAGAGACAACCCCGTGTGAGCGAGGCATTCGTTATTTTCACCCACACGCAAGGGAGACATTCCCACGTGCTTTTCCAATTCGTGAATGTTTGTTTTTTTTCCGTGGGAGCGAACCACAATCACGGGGTCTTTGGGTCCCATGTAGAATTCGTATTCCAGTACTTGTTCGGGTCGGCAGTGAATCATTTCGATGATTTGCTTGGAAGACAGTTTCGCGGGAGTGGGTATCACTCGATAATCCACGCGCTGCGCGTCCAGCCAATCTTTTCCGGAAGAACGAGAATGAACCATATCAACTAGTTTGACGCGGCAATTGATATTTAACGCTATTCGGTCAAAACGCGATAAATTACCACGTCATCATTCGAATATTCTTCCTCAAGCGGGAGGTTGAGGAATAATTCTCCTATTTTCTTCTCGCGGGGGCCATAAAACACGTAGGATATTCGTGCGTTGGATAGCAATAATTGTTTTTGATTCAGAGAAACCGATTTGTCCAATATTGTGCGCAATTCTGCTTGTTTTTTATCATAATCCATCGTCAAAAACCCATGGGCCAAATAGGGCAGGTGGTGCGTCCTCCATGAAATGACTTGCCCCACGGGTGGAGAAGATAGCACGATACCCTCCCCTTGTGAAGCGAGCCAGTGAATAGCCGCATCTTCTCCTCGCGTGAGAAAATACTGTTCTCCCTCACGAATATCAGTGGCCCGATTCTCCACCACGAATGGGACGCTGGCGCATACTAGTATAACGATGGCCCCCCACACCCATGATTTCACGTGGAAGTGGGGAAAACGTTCGGCTATCCACTCCACGAGGGTGTGCAGTCCCATGATGGAGAAACCCACCACGGCAGGATAGACTAAATACAAATATTTCACTCCCGCGGGAAGCATGAGTGAAAGTAGGAGTGCACTCCCAAAGAAAATAATTGAAACCACTTTAACGGGCTCTCGAGAAAATCGCACGCGTGCGAGGGCAAACAATCCCAAAACGAATGGGAGCCCCATCGCGAAGGGATACATCCAAAATGGTTCACGCCGCTCCCATGACAAATAATAGGCTTGATGATAAACATACACGGGGTCCCCGCGCGCCCACCACAAATACAATCCAATTAGCACGGCCCCTCCTCCCAAAATAATTCCGTTTCTCCAAACAAATGAAACCCAGTCACTTTTGCGGCGCACCCACAACGCATACAAAAATGTTATTCCCGCGAGAATACTTCCCACTACTCCTGACGCGGGATGATTAAAAAAAGCGAGTAGAAAACAACCCACTGCAAAAACAAGATGGCGCGGATTCTCGTTGCTCAACCATCGTGTCAAAAAAATGGTTTCCCAGAGAATAAATCCCAATGACAGCATGGCCAATGGGTGAAACATGAATGAGAAAACCGTGTATCCTAAATAGTAAATCAAATCCGTTGAATGCAGCCGTGAAAGTAGTGGAAAAATGGGCGCCAATACCACTGTCGTCCAACCGAGTCCTCCCCCAAATAAAAATACAATCAAATAAGTGAAACGTTTTTTGGTTTCGGAAAAAAATTCGCCGCTCAATTTCCACGCGCTCAATGCCAGAAAAAAAATAATGAGAAAGCGAAACAAGTTCCACGCTGTGTCAATTCCCATTCCCGTGAGTTTAACCACGATTGCGAGCAATGAAAAGTAGAGCACGATGTATCGGCCATCCTGCGGTTCACTCGTACTATTGTCTTTCAACAAGAAAGGGTTTCCTTCCACGCCCGAGCGGACATATGCGGCGTATGCTTGTGAGTCTTCTCCAAAATCAAATCCAATAAAAACGCGATCCGTTTTGGACGCATCATCGAATCCCGTATGCACGGGCAACCATGTCAATATACCCGCGAGCAGGGACAAACCAAGCAGCATCATCCACACACGCATCTTACACCACGACTCCGATAATTGTACGAGGGGGATTTTAAATGCTGTTTCACCCATCTATTCTATGGTTAATGACATTTCCGCACTAAAGCAAGTGCCGAGGCTCTTTTTCAAAGACAATGCCATGCCTCTCCAGCTTATTTTTTTCGTGACAAACAAGTGCAACGCGCGCTGTTCTCATTGCTTTTACTGGGATGAACTCAACAATCCAGCCAAAAAAGAACTCACCTTGGAAGAAGTCCAAAAAATGTCTAAGTCCATGGGAGAAATGCTCATCCTATACTTAGGGGGAGGCGAGCCCTTTTTGCGCAGGGATTTGCCGGAGATTGCCCAAACATTTTATGAAAATAACAACACACGACTCGTGGGAATTCCCACCAATGCGTTTTTGCCGGAAATCATGCTCCCCAGCATTGACCGAATGTGCACGCTCTGTCCGAATGCGAATATCCTCATCAATGTCTCGATTGATGATATCGGCATTGCTCACGAACAGTTTCGTGTTGTTCCCGGAGGATGGGAAAAACTTTTGCGCACAATCGCGGGAATAAAAGAACTCAAAAAAAAGCACAAGAACCTTGCGCTAGGATGCAACGCTACATTCAATTCCAAAAATCAGGACAAAATTAAAGAAATTTATTATTATTTACGAGACGAAATAAAACCGGATTCGATTAATATTAATTTGGTCCGCGGAAAACCAAAAGACCCTCATTGTTCCGACATTGACATTGCCAAATATAATGAAGTCATTGGGATTCTTCAAACGGATTTAGCTAAAGCGGATTTGGGGTACACGACTTCTTCGTTCCAGAATATTATTAATCAGAATCAGATTCGCACGAAGGAACTTATTTCGCAAACGTATCAAGACAAGAAGGCATTCGTCACGTGCACGGCATCCCGGCTCATTGGAGTATTATATCCGGATGGAGAATTATTCCCGTGCGAGTTGCTTGATTCAAAGTATCGTATTGGAAATATTCGCGAAACGGACTATGATTTCAAAAAGCTCTGGTTTTCGGAGCGAAATAAAGAAATTGCCAAATGGATCGTGGACACGAAGTGTTTTTGCACGCATGAATGTTTCATGAGCACGAACACCATGTTTTCTCCGAAAGAAGTAATTGGAACGGTTCTCACCGCTGTGACGCGGCCGATTAAAAATATTAAATAGTTTTCACGCAGGAATGGGAAAATTTATTTTTTCATCTCGTGTTGTTTGGCGCAGACACCATGATACACGCCGATGGCGTGGGCTAATTTACTTAAGTAAACAAATGGGGCATACGCGATTACTTCCATGTGTCGTGGCAACCAATGTCCAATAACAAATCCAGTATGTAAAATGGATAATGGAATAATCATCAATGCCGCCCCAAGCGGCCGTTGGGGGAATAACCAACTGTATTCCGTTCCGCTTTCTTTGGTGCGGATCCACGCGGCTTTCGTCCCATAGTTATAATGGTGCTTCAGAAATTTTTTCAACGTTTGTCGATCGTGATGGGCCATTCGAATGCGGGGAGCAAATGCAATCGAGTATCCTGCGCGGTGAATGCGTTGACAATATTCCACGTCCTCCAAGTAGCGCAACGATTCATTGAAATAACCCACTTTCTCAATGACCTCGCGCGCGAACGAGAGATTAGTGGATGAAATTTGGTAGCGGTCATCCTGGGGTTTTTTTTCAGGGTAATACTCGTACCACGTCGAAAAGTGATCGCACATGCCCACAAAATTATTATTCCAGGGAACCACACTTCCGCCTACGATTTTTTTTCCCAATGATTGTTCATGCACGTGCGCAGCAATCCATCCAGGAAATACTTTTGCATCCGCGTCCTGTATCAAAATTATTTCTCCCTTTGCCATTCGAAAGGCAACATTTCGTGCAACGGCTTGGCCGGAGTTAGGTTGGTAAACATACGTCACGCGTGGAAATGATTGAATAATGGCGGCGGTATCGTCCGTGCTCCCGTCATCCACTGCAATAATCTCAAATGCTGGATAATCCTGCGTCACAATCGACTCAAGTACTTCGCGCAGGGTGGATGAGGCATTGTAACACGGAAGCACTACGGAAACAAATGGAAATTCCTTCGTGGAGCGTGTGTTTTTGGATACCGTGGCGCGTTGTTTTTTCACGCGGGGTCGGGGGGTCATACACCATGCTGAATTAACCCTGTTTTAAACTCACTCCCAGGGTGGGATACACATATATATCATCCCCGACGTAATCCTCTTGTTGGATGGATTAATTCATGAAAAAAAATAGTCGTGTCCGTTCCCCAAAAAGTGGGAATGAGAAATCGTTTGCCATTTTGGTGGTGGCATATTTTGCTGAAAAAACAATTGAGGATGTTCTCTCAAAAATTCCCCCTCAAACAGTGAAGGAATGTGCGGAAATTATTGTACAAGACGATGCATCCACGGACCGAACCACGCCAGTCGCGGAAGAATTCAAGAAAAAAAATGGTTGGAAAAACCTCACGATTGTTCACAATGAAAAAAACCTCGGGTATGGGGGGAACCAAAAAAAGGGATACCAGTATTGCTACGAGAAAGGGTATGATTGCGTAGTCATGCTGCACGGGGACGCACAATATCCTCCTGAGGATTCTCCCAAACTCCTCGCCCCCTTGCTTGCCGGAGAGGCCGAGATGACGTTTGGTTCACGCATGACGGGAAAACCCTTGGAAGGGGGAATGCCCTTGTGGAAATTTTTGGGAAACAAATTTTTGACCATTTATGCCAACTTTATGCTGGGAATGAAATTGAGTGAGTATCATTCCGGTTTTCGCGCCTATAATGTAAAGGCCCTTCATGAAGCGGGAGTCCAAAACTGTTCCGATAATTTTGTTTTTGACACGGATATTGTTATTGCATTCAAGAAAAAAAATTTCCGGATTGCCGAGTGTACAATCCCAACGCATTATGGTCCCGAGTCCCGGCAGATTCGACCCATTCCCGTCCTGCGGTATGGTCTTCAAATCATGAAACGCGTAACCTTCTTTCGTCTAAATTTGCGATGATTGCACGAATACTCTTTAAAAGTGCCGGACTTCCCTATTAGTAAATTGAGTGTTTTTTCATGACTATTCCTATTATTGAACACCCTATCCCGCCGACGCGCTCGAATGGGCGTAGTGACCTATTTTTGGCCGCGGAAGAACCGGAAGAATACAAAGCTCCCGAGTTCCAAATCAAGGAAAACAATCACATCCGTGTGACGCGGGTCGAGGCACCGGCCATTTATGAGTCTCGCCTCTCTTCCGAAGAGGAAAAATCCCGTTTGGCGGGAAAAAAAGTATTGTTGATTCTGCCGATTGATTTTAGTGTGAACACTGCTCTCCCCAAAGGATTGAAGCATCACATTCCCCCATTGGGAGTATTGTATATTGCTTCCTGCATGCGCGAATTAGGTGTGAGTGTAAAAATTTTGGATATGCAAGTGGAAATGGAAGGAAAAGTGGCGAACGAGGAAAATGTAAAAATAATCATTCAAAATGAAAAACCCGACTATGTGGGAGTAGGGGCTACTATCATTAATTGGGACGCGGCCATTGCCACGATTAAAATGTCCAAGGAGCTTTTTCCCAATGTCAAAATTTTTGTGGGCGGACCCCACATTACGGCGTTGGGCACCGATGCATTAGACTTGGTTCCCCAAATTGATTTCGTGATTAATGGAGAAGGAGAAGAAGTTGCTCCTAACATGCTGCGCGAAGCCGTTCAGGACAATCCTGATTTTTCGCGCGTGCGCGGACTCATTTACAAGACAAGTGAGCGCGCATACACGGTGACGGGATACAACATGTTTCTCCGCGACCTGAACAAGATTCCTTTTCCGGCGTGGGATTTGGTGAAACTTGACCATTATGCGCTTTCCCCATTAATGCAATTTCAGCCCGGACGCAGCGTGAATATGATTTCTTCCCGCGGTTGCGTGTTTTCGTGCATCTTCTGCGACCACGGTGTTCGCGGAAGCGGTTGGCGTGCGCGTTCTCCTGAGAATGTGGTGGGTGAATTCAAGTACTTGCATTCCCTCGGCGTCCGAAACGTTTGGTTGGTGGATGATTTGTTCACCGTCTCGCGGCAGCGTGTTCAAGAGATTTGTGATTTGCTTTTGAAAGAAAAGATTAACATGAATTGGTCCTGCCAGGCGCGCGTGGATTGTATTGATGAACCCACTCTCATCAAAATGAAGGAAGCAGGTTGCCGTCTCATTAGTTATGGGGTCGAATCCGGCAATGAGCGCGTGTTGAAATTAATCAAGAAAAGACTCAACTTGGATAAGGTGCGCGAAATTATTGCATTGACGAACAAAGTAGGAATTGAGACCCGCTGCTTTTTCATGATGGGTTTCCCCTCGGAAACGAAAGAAGAGATTGAGGACACTCTCCGCTTGGCTCTTGAATTAAATCCCACGTTCATCACGTATTCCATTGCCACTCCTCTCCCTAACACGGAGATGTGGGACATGTTGAAAGACCAATTATCCTATGAAAAATGGTCCCAATTCAATAGTTTTGGCGCGGACAAACTCGCCTATACTCCGGATGGTATTTCTCAGAAAGACCTCATGGTGTTGTGGAAGAAAGCCCATCGACAATTTTTGTTGAGGCCATCATGGTTAATGGGCCGCATGGTGGATGGGATTAAACACCCGTACAATTTTGTGCGATACTACAAAGCCTCTTCAGCCATGAAACTAGTTGCCTAATCACAAACAAAAAATAAAAAAAATCGCACACTAATTGTCATTTTTTTTGATCAGTACACGCGCCCAAAATATAGAAAAAATAAATGCTAGCACGTAGCCCGTCGCGGTGTTTATTCCTGAAACAACAATCGTCACACTGCTGGGAACGCCCACGTTTTCAAGGAGCACAGCCATGAGTCCTTCACGAATTCCAATCCCATTAATACTAATGGGAGCGAGCGCGGCTAATTGTACAAGTGAAGTTGCCACCAGTACGGTCGTCCACTCCACCGAGTATCCGGCTATAGCAAAAAGTTGTTGAAAAATGAGTGAGGTGATGCCAAGTTGTATCGTACCCATCAGCAACAAACTAACAAAAATAGGGGGTTGTAAAAAAACGGTTTGAAAAGCAAGAGTGAAGCCGGATAATTTTTTTATCCAGGATAAAGGAAGGAGCTTCTGCCACGTGGAACGGAAAAGAAATAATCCACTCCCCGCGAGGAGCACCCCTAAAATGAGTCCCACGACCATGAGTGGTTGTTGATTCACAAACGGAAAAACCCAGTAGCTTCCAACCACACCAAACAAGAGCACCAAAATGCCCAGGCTGACGCGATACGAGAGTGCAATAGCGGCTCCTTGTCCAAGCGACAATCCTTCTTTCTGCCAAAACCACGCCACCGCAAACGACCCTAATTTTCCGGGCGTTACGGACTCCACAATCCAGCTGCGCATGACGGATTCCATAACACGCGTGAATGGAATTTTTCGAATACGCCACAATTGCGCATAGTATGCCGTTGCATTCAACAATAAATTGACAAAGACTCCGATGACCGACCAAAAAAGGAGTGCGGGAGCAGCCGCTGCGAGTTTTTCGGCAGCGTGAAGCGGGTCAAACACATAGAGAAGGATGCCCAAAATTCCAATGGTTGCCACCCAGCGCCACACGGGAGATTTCATCATGCGTTATTCCCCGTTTTGGTTAACCAAACCCTAATTCCGGAGACATAAAAAAATCGTTCCCAAATAGCAGGAAACGCGTTTGCAAAAATATCCAATAAGGAGAGTGGAAATCGTTTATCCACGAGAAGGTGAATTTTGGTGACGCGCAAATCCTGTACACGGTCGTGGGGTTCAAGAAAAATGGTAAACATGGAGTGAGAAAAAAAATGACGATGGGTAAAACGATAGGCGCTTGGATTCTTGAAATGAGGAACTTGAATTTCAAGTGTTCCTCCCACCTTCAGGATTCGGGATGCGCTCTCCAGAAAGTGTTCCAGCGACTCGACGTGTTCTAATCCATCTTCTATCAAAATGTATTCAGCACTTCCCGGTTTGGAGAAAGACCATGGTTTATTGATGTCCGCCACGACTTCTTGTCCAAACTTTTCGCGGTCAACATTGATCCATCCCGGCAATATTTTCTGGGGGCCGCAGCACAAATGATAATGCATACTCACAACTAGTATCATGCCCCGGTTCCTTTTTGAGCCTTTACTCTTCGAGCATTGTCCCATAAATACGCGTAAAACACCCGCCAACCAACCCAATCCATAAAAAGCGTTTTTGACAGAGGATGGTTATCTCCCATGTCCCACATGATTGTACAAGCACTGACTCACCCGAATGCTCGGTGGAAAATTCTCTTGGTTAGCGCATTATTTTTCCTCCTGGTTTTCGGATGGTATTACCCGTCCTACTATACATCGGGAGATGAACACCAATACGTGACCAACGCCGCACTCATCACGCAAGGAGATTTGACCCAAGAGAGCAACCATTATTACTGTGCTCTCCGCGCCTCTCCCAACGGATATTTTTCACCGTATCCGATTGGAAAATCACTGCAATTAATTCCCTTTCTCAACAATTTTTTATCCGTCATTTTTTGGTCGGGTGCACTCATTCACATCATTAATTTTTTTCTTATCATACTCATTTTCCGCCGGACGAAGACAAATGAATGCTGGTCGCTCATTTACATATTTTTCCCCGCATTTCAATGGAGTGCACGCACCCTCTTTCCCGAGTTGAGCGTGCTGACGTTTTTCCTCGCGGCATATTATGCGTGGCTGCACACGCGATTACGACATACAATAATGAGTGGATTTCTCCTTGGTTGCGCACTATTTTTCCGTACGGACGCATTCTTGGGAATGATTGCGTTCACCGCTCAGGCTATTCTGCGTGAACGATCACGAGTCATTCCGTTGCTCATTGGATTTCTCATCCCGTTGGCCGTTCTCTTAGTATTCAACGCGAGCACATACCACGCCCTCCTCCCTCAAGCAGGCAGTACTTCATCCATTCTTGGAAGTAATTTTGGCTGGAGTTTACTCTTGGAATGGATTACTTTCCTCGTACTCTTACTCATTATCACTCCCCCCCTCTCGGGTTGGGCGATTTGGAAACACGCTTCTCATCGAATACTTTTCATGACGCTTGTTTTAGGCACGAGCATTTTCTTTGTTCGCTTTTATTCATTCTGGTCGCTCGGCACATCTATTCCACATATTTTTACCGTGCGCCTCCGTTATTTCATTCCTGCGATTGGATTGTTGATTATTCCCGCGGCCCAAGCATATTCACACATCGTCGCAATGCACATCATGCCTTTCTTTTCAATAATGAATGAAAAAAAGCGCACTATTCTCACGGGAATCATGGTGGTTTTGACTCTCCTCCTCTTGGGGGCGGGCACCATTGTTATTCACGCTCAACACGGTGCGTTATTGGATTCTCGCCGCGTCGCATTTGATGCTATTCACGCGTCCATACCTGAGAATGCAATCGTTATTGGTTCGGCGGATGATTGTATTTATTTTCTCCCCGAAATCAGTGGTATGAAAAAATATTATCACATTGATAACCTCCCCGACGATTTCGTTATTACAAAAGAGGCGTATTTCATTTCCCTTTCATACGCTACGCAGCGTGATTCGGGAACGGTGCGCCAACCCCTCATCGATGCGGAGCGCCAAAAAATGCAAAAATATGTGGATGCTCACGCAAGTAATCTTAAGCTCATTTTTTCGTATCGCGGAGAAACGTACATTGATATCTGGCAGGGTTTTCCATGAAAAAAAAATTGGGCAACGCCGTATTATTCAATTTGTCTAATCGCTCGATTCCCGGAGGAACGGAGAGTTTTGCCCGAGTTCTGGGAAAAATAGTTCCTGATTTGCGCGTGGTGGGAAGAGAAGACGTCTTGTCGGATGGCCTTCGTTTTCCTCAAACCATGTTGAATGATGTGGCGGTGGCTAAGGCGCAAGCAGAATGGTTGGAAAATCAATCGGTTAAACCATCGTTTCTTTTCACCAGCGGCCTCCACGGTTGGGCAGTTCCTTCAACGTTAACAAACATTCCAACGATTGGTGTTCTCCACGGGTCATTTTTCCGATTGGCAGATGTTGCCTATCCAGCATGGCATCCGCTCTATTGGAGAATGAAGCTGGTATATTCTCATTTTGAGAAGAAGAGTCTGGCGAATGCCCATGTGCGCGTGTCCAATTCTCCCCTCACTCAAAAAAATAATGAAATAGATTATCAATTAGACTCGCGCGTGGTGGAATTGCCCATTGACACGACTATTTTTTCTCCTGGAAGTAAAACAATCGCGCGTAAAAAAATAGGTTTTGCTGACTCCAAAAAAATAGTATTATTCGTGGGCAATCCAACTTATTCAAAGGGATGGGATATTGTCCAAATGCTTGCGCGAGAATTCCCCGAAGTCGCATTCATGTGCATCTGCTACCCCGCTCCCCTGTCAACGGATAAAAACATGATTATTATCCCATCGGTCCCGCACGAAAAATTAGTGAATTATTATCGCTCCGCTGATGTGCTGGTGTTTCCCTCTCGCTATGAAGGATTTGGCTTTGTATTATTGGAAGCCCTCGCGAGCAATTGCCCCGTCATTTCTTCCCGTGTGGGGATTGTGAATAATTTTACAGGAGAAGGATTGCACGTCATTCCTCACCACCCGGATGCGTTTGTTGTAAAATTGCGGGAAGTATTGAAAAGCAATTCCGGCGCCAACACGCACCGCGTGATTCGTGAACGGTTTTCGTTCAACCATTTTTCTCGCGGAATTAGAGAGGCCATGAACGATGCCGCGCAACGCGCAGGTGATTATGAATGAATTCACCAAAAATAATAGTATATTCGCCATACGCCCCGTCTGCTCCGGGTGCCGCTGGAATGAGAGTCAAAGCCATTCAAGATGCACTCGAACGGGAAAACGCCCGCGTAACGATTCTTACTCCCCGCGATGGAAGGGAATGGTCCATCTTTCAACGAATTCAGGACGAAAAACCATCCACGATTATTGCAACATCACCCCCTCTTCCTCCGCTCGCATGGGTGTGGTTTGCTGCAAAAGTAAGCGGTTCACGCTTCATCCTCGATGCGAAAGATGATGGCCGCGCCCTCGCTCTTTTATCCAAAAAAAATAACTCATGGAAAGAAATAATGTATTTGCAGCTCCGCGCATTCCTCTACAAGAATGCGGACAGGATTTGGTTTCTCACGCAGAGCGATAAAGAAGAAGCACGGCAGCGTTATCATCTTTCAGAGTCGCGGACCGCTATTGTTCCGAATGGGTGTGATGAGCGCATCACGTTTAGCACGGTTCTCCGCAAAAAAATCCGGAGCGAATGGAATGTTTCTCCCCGGAGAATGGTGCTCCTATACGCGGGATCGCTCGGCGATGAAGACATTCATGGTTTCGTTCAAGCAACCCAAAAAATACGAGACAACTATCACCTCATTTTTGTGGCAACGGTAGACAACACGACGCAGGATCGCGCGCGCAGAGATGCATTGCATGCACAGCTCAATCAGAAAGAACAATCCTATCATTTTTATGAAAATATTTCTCCCAGTGAGTTGAGTGCTATTTTTTCCGGTGCGGATATAGGAATAGTCCCCTGGTCAGATGACCTTCCTTCCAGTATTCCCGTTAAAACATTTGATTATGCCGGGACTGGGCTCCCGATACTGGCAAAATGTCCTCCTTCAGGGGAATTGCACGCTCTCCTAGAAAATAACAAGGAGTGGGGGGATTCTATTGCAAGCTGGGATGCCTTCCCCCGTGCATTTGCGCGCACCCTGCGTCGTTTTTCATTATCCAAGTATACGCTAAAACAGCGCGCTGTGCATGCGAAACGCGTTCAGGAAACGTGGGGTCGTCGGAAACGAATCCAACGTGAAATGTCTCGCGTCATTGATATGAACAAAAACCAATCATAAGCTGATGGAAATCAGGGACGCGAACGCATACCCAGTATTTTTGTAACGCGTCGCAAAATATCTTTTTCAAATGGGGCTAATTGAAAAATACCCGGTCGGATGGGGACTTTCCACGTGGTGTAGAGGATGATCCACCCGCTCAAAATACTAAACGTAATCACGTTAGCCTGTGCCACGCCCAACGCACCCCCCACGGATGCAGCATACGCATAAATGGGCACCGCGGCCAGCGAAGGTATGAGATATAATTCAAAAAATATTTTTCGCGGAGAGACACGGGAGAGAGATAGAGCAATCCAGGGGCGCGCCACATTAATGATAGCCACTCCGGCCGTGATATATAGTCCATACGCCAACACATTATCCGGATTCTCGGGCTGCACAATCTGCATGAGGACCCATCCCAAAAAAACAAAGCCAATCCACTGAAGGAGAGAGAGTATGGTATTGTATCGCACCCCCACCCCAAAAAGAAGAGACACCCGCTCATTCGGTAATTGTGAAAAGCTCAGCGAGAGCACTTTCTGCACCATTTGGGGGAAAAGAAAGAAAACATTCGCCAATGTGAGTGCAACGGAATAACTTCCCACGCCACTCAACGCGGCAAAAAATCCAAGGATGACAATATCAATTTGATACACAAGCTTGACCACCGACCCCGAGAGGTGATTCCAAAAAGCAAAACCGCGTAGTGCATCAAGGGATAATTTTAGTTTAACATGTGAAATAAATCGAAAATGCAGATGCTTGACTGCGGTAAAATACCACAAGCTCACTCCCACGACTGCAGAAAAAAACTGGAGCCAACCATAGGTTATTACATCTCTCGAGAAAAACAAGAAAATCATGGAGAGCAGCAACAGGATGCTCGTCAATACATCCACTTGCGTAATCCGTCCCTGCCTAAAAAAACCATAAAATGCTTCACGAAAGGGTCCCGTGAGTGTGCTTACGAGCGTGGCGCCCCCTAAAAGCAAAAAATAGCTTCCTAATCGCGGATCACTAGCGGATTGAAATAAGAATAATGACACAGGAATGAGCAGCGTGAACAAAATGATTCCGCGGACCGCACTAAACTGCAAAAAGGAAGAAATGTATTCGTGCAATTTTCCTTCCATTTTTTTAAAATCGCGAATAAAAATAGTTTCGGGAGCCACGAGGATAAAGCCCAGTAGCGCAACGTATCCTCCTGCGAGACCGATAATTCCAATCTCTTCCCCGGATAATAAACGAACTAATATCGCAAAATTGATGAGACTAATAAACTTCGTCAAAACGATTTGAAGCGAATTGAATGAAAGCACTGAAACTATTTTGTTAAACATGCTCACGTGAAATCATCCCCCAATAGGGTTGCGTATATTTTCAACTGCTTGTTCGCCACTTCCTGTACAGAAAACGTATTCGCATACGCGCTTGCTTCGCGGGATAATTTTTGAATCCGTGTCAGGGAAAGAGATGAAGCCGATAGCAATGCTTCGCTTGCCGTAGAAATGGATGAGAAATCCACCACCCATCCTCTTCCGTTCCCAGCAAATTCCCGGAATGTGGGAATATCATTCAGGATGGGAATTTTTCCCGCAGCCATGGCCTCAACCGCACTAATTCCAAATCCCTCATATTCCGAAGCAGATACCGCAAAGGCGCATTGGGAGTATACATCCATCATTTCTTTCGGAGAAAGGGTTCCATGAAACGTGACATTTTTTCCAATTCCATGTTTCTTTACTAATGCTTCAAGCGAGGGCCGTATTCCTTCCCAGTCACTGCCAATAATATGCAGGTAAATATTTTTCTTCGCAAGCGCGGCAGAAAATGCTTCGATGAGCCGATCCACACGTTTGTTAACCGAGAGTCTTCCCACAAAAATAAAATGATTCACCATTTTTTTTCGAATGGGAATTAGTTTGAACTGGGCGGTATTAACTCCATCAGGAATAATCGATGAACGTCCTTTTGATGGAAGAAAAGCAAAATGTTGCCGGTCTTGCTGGCTGTCGAAAATAATATAATCAAAATTTTTCCAGGAAAGCGGTAAAATAAAATTGGCATAAATTTTTTTTAGAAAACCCCTATTTTTGGTGTGAAAAAATCCCCCGTGCGTGTTAATGACAATGGGCTTGCGATGCCAATTTTTCAAAATAGAAAGAACATCCGCCGATCCGCCGAGACCGTGGACGTGGATAATATCATGTTTCCGTGCGAGGTTCAAGAGTTCTCGAACAGGAGGAATACGATAAAACGAAAAACCGCGCATGGGGACGCGGCGAATAACCACCCCTTCCACGATTTCTTTTGCGGGGAGCGTTGTCGCACCATTCGTACACGTGTTAAACACGAGAATCGTCACGTCATGCCCCGCGGTAGCCATTTTTCGTGCAATATCCCAAATGACCGTTTCAATTCCCCCGATACAGGGAATCGTGTGATTCCCCACGTGGAGTATGCGCATTTTTTTCATGACCACACCCTCCTATCAAGGAAACCCGCACTCATGCCTGCGGCAAATGCAAGTGAACGGAAGAAATAGATAACCAAACCAAAAGTCCATAATAAAATTCCTGCACGCATTGGAGAGTAAGATAAACTGTACAAGAAAAGAAATCCAATAAAACAGAGTAGTGACCAATATTCCCACACAGGCAGAAGTAATGATCCTAAAGCAAACAAAACGGAAGAAATAGCCAAAGTAACACTTAACTTCAGCGAAGTGGGAGTATAGCTATCTCGGATTAGTTTTCTTGGATGTTTAATGTACATCCGCATTCGCCAATATGCGCGAAAATACTTAACTTTCAAATAGTGAAATAAATCTTGTGGATGAGTATGAAACACGACTGCTTGCGGTGCAAAAATAAGTCGGTGCCCTTTCTTCGCCATACGATAGCTTAATTCAGCATCCTCCCCCGATGCTTTTGGGAAACTTTCATCAAATCCACCCTCTTCGATAAATATTTTTTTTCGATACGCCGCAGAGTAGCTTCCTATCCAGTCCAACGTTGTCGCCCGCTTCATGCGCTCATAACGGTACTCAATATCCAACTGATCAAACCGCGCTACTAAAGAAGTTTGTTTCGTGCGATACGCGCCTTGCACTCCAATTACTTTTTCATCCGTGAATGGTTTTATCATTTCGTCTAACCAGTTTTTTTCAGGCACGCAATCACTGTCCAAAAAAACAATAATGGTTCCTTTGGCGCGAGACGCACCCACATTACGGGCACGCGCAGGTCCTTGATTTTTTTGCGAAATGACTGTAACCAAGGAGTATGATTCCGCAACCCCTTTGGTCTCATCGACACTCCCATCATCCACCACGATTATTTCATCCGGGATGCGGGTCTGCAGCATGAGTGCATCAAGGCAGGACTGCAGGGTTTTTGCAGCATTGTACGCGGGAATAATAACACTCACACGCGCGCGAGTACGAGTAGTGGATGGCATACTATACCCCCTTGAAATGGACGCTTTTTAACGCACAGGGTTTTGATTAATACAAGCCTCGGACGTTAGTCTGGTTATGGCTGTATTACGGGCAATGCTGTTCGTTGATTGGTTTCCCCTAGGCTGGCTTTCTTGGATGTGTTAAACAAGTATTTGAAAAATGTTAATCCACTTTTAACGAGTCGGGGAAACTCGTGGGGTGAAGTAATTCCTTCCCAGACTTTGGCGGCAATAAACGATGGCCGCATGTAAAAGTTTCTCCGGGCATCATCGCATGCTTGCACGAGTTCGTTCGCAGTGAGTTTATCCGTGCTCACAATCGTGTTATGAGTCCCGTCTTCAAGGAGCCAGTTCTCCCAATTCTCTGCTTGAATGGTCAAAAAATTATTGGTCTTCGCCCACTCATAGGCTTCGGTTCCCGGGTACACCATGATAGGGAAGAATTGTACCGTATCGGGGTTCACGCGCTTGGCGAATTCAACGGTTTGTTGAATCGTTTCACGTGTCTCGCCACGGTTTCCCATCATGAAGCACGCGTGCACGAGAACACCGGCCTCTTTCGTGTCTTTGAAGAATTGTTCAATCTTCGTCACGTGGGTTCCTTTCTTGATGTTGTTTAATATTTCCTGCGACGCACTCTCAACGCCGACGCAAACTAATCGGCACCCGGCTTTTTTCATTATTTTAAGTGTCTCCAAATCCACATCCGCGCGGGAATTAACGGTCCATGTTACGTTTAGTTTGCGGTCAATTATTTCTTGGCAAATTTGTTTGACGCGGATGCGATCAACAGTGAATGTGTCATCTTCCACCATGATGTCTTTCACATAAGGCAAGTTTTCCTTAATCCATGCTAATTCATCCACCACATTCTTCACGCTGCGCGAGCGAAAATTATGTCCAGTAAAGTTTTGGGGCCAATCACAAAACGTGCAACGGAATGGGCATCCTCTTCCAGTAATAATCGTCACTTCTGGATACAATACGGAGGGATAAAAGTAATCGCGTATGTTCAAATGTTTGTCCCAAATCTGCGTAACGAAGGGGAGTTTATCTAAATAGTCCGCGGGCACGTCGGGTGCATCCGGGTTTTTGATAATTTCATTTTTTTCATTACGATACGTTATCCCTTTCACCGACTCGTAGGATTTTCCCTGTTCCAAGTGGTTAGCTACTTCAACGGCAATCAAATCGTATTCCTTACGCATGACCATGTCCACTCCTGGAGAAATAGTCAAGGTATTTTCGGATACCGCGGAGACGTGGGGTCCGACCATGGCAATAATACAATTCGGGAGGACTTTCTTAATGGCTGCAGCGACTTTTCCATCATTGACAACGGATGAGGTGACCGTGTGCATAATGAGCAAGCGGGGATTGAATGATTTAGCAATAGTGACCATTTGTTCCAGCGTCATCATTTCTTTCGGCGCGGTCGCATCAACCAGTTTAGGAGTATGCCCGTTGATTTCAAGGGACCCTGCTGCGTAACCCAACCAAATAGGATAATACACACACCCCCCCTTTGACACGGCGGGAGAGCGGGAGTTTTTGCTAAACTGAGGAAAATAGGGCGGATTGAGTAGCATGACGTTTATTCCCATAGAAAATCACTCGGGTGTGGAATAACACACCTCATTCTTTGTATTTAAAAGCAAAAGCCCTTTTTCGAATCTTGCACTACACTTAACATGGTTCACTTTTTGCGCGCAACAAAAACCATGTCCTCTTTCAGGGAAAAAGGCACGAGTTGATGGATTATCTTTCGTATGGGAAAAAACCATTTGTTTCGAGCCCCATCCGATGATTCTTCCGTGAACGGAAATAATTCCACGCGCTCAACCAGAAACCCGTTTCTTTCAAGCAAATTTTTCAGCGAGGGAATGTCAAAAAGGGAAAGGTGGAGGGGCATTTCATACGAGTGAGTAAGACGGTTGAGCCAGCTTTTCTTGTTCGGGGTTGAAAGTGCCAGCACGCCATTTTTTTGGAGAACACGCGCACACTCCTGGATGAAACGCTCGGGTTGGGGAACGTGTTCGATTACTTCCCCCGCGAGTATCCCATCAAACGAGTTATCGCGGAATGGCATTTGTTGACCATCCCCAATGACTTGATTCGTGCGCACGTGGATGAGCTCGATGTCTAATGAAATAATTTTTGGAGGAGAGTGGCGCGCGAGCAAATCCTCATGCAGTGTTCCCGCACTCCCGCCCACATCAAGTATTTTTCCAGCAAGGGGAGTCAGTAATGCTTCGACGCGCGTCCTCATGAATATCACCCTAGTTTTCCGGCGTGAATACTTTTCCAGTTTTTTACTACTTCATTGGCACGCGTCAACTCATCAATGGTTCCCGCATCCAACCATTCGCCGGATAATTTACTCGCCGCGAGTGCATTCCGTGAAATGTATTGATTATGAATGTCGGTTATTTCAAGCTCTCCCCTCTGTGAAGGTTTGAGGGTTCGAATAATATCGAACACGCCGGGGTTGAACATATACACTCCGATGCTCACCCAATTCGTGGGGGGATCTTTTGGTTTTTCGATTAATTTAGTGACGCGCTCTCCCTCCATGACGGCAACTCCTGCTTTCATGGCTTCTTCTCGTGTCGTCTCATACAATAAAATGCGCGCGTCTTCTTTTCCGTGGGCAAATGCATCCATGAATGGTTTAATGGAGTGCGACAAAATATTGTCTCCATTTACTGAAACGAATTTTTCTTTTCCAACAAATCCTTCGGCCAATGCAATGGCGTGCGGCAATCCTCCCGCGGTGTCTTGTACGCGATACGTGAAATGCACTCCGAAGTCTTTTCCGCTTCCCATGAGTTTGAAAATATTTCCCGCATGTTCGGTTCCCGTGATGATTAGTATTTCCGTTATTCCTGCTTCCTTGAGGGTTTGCAACGGATAATAAATCATGGGCCTATCATAAATGGGAAGTAAATGTTTGTTGGTCACGGAAGTCAATGGTCGCAGTCGCGTGCCATTTCCTCCAGCAAGAATAACGCCTTTCATTTTAGTTGCCTCCTTTTGGTAAAAAATACTCATGATACCATGGAACCGTTTCACGCAATCCTTTTTCAAGCGAATAATTGGGAGACCATCCCAATAATTCTTGCGTGGAACGAATGTCAAGCACGGGGTGATCACGGTCATCAAATGGTCGATTATCAAACGAAATTTGGGTGGGAAAAGGCATTGTTTTCTGGACAATTTCAGCAATCTGGCGAATAGTCGACAGGTTTCCGGACGCAAAAGTGACTGCCTTTCCATTGACGGATTTGGAATGACAGTTCTCGGCTAAGCGAATCATTCCATTTACTGCATCCTGCACATACAAAAAGTCCCGCTTGATTTTTCCATCACCTTTTAGGGTGATTGTTTTTTTCGTAAAAAGTTCTTTCATCATAATAGGTATGAGTCGATTAAAGTTCGTGTCATTGGGGCCATAAATATTTGTATTCTGCGCGATGGCTCCATTCATTCCATATGCGTGAAAATAACTTCGTGCAATAACTTGCGTGCAAAACTTGCTGGCATCATACGGATGAAGGGGCGCCATGACATCTGTTTTGTTGCTGGACAATGGTTCGAATGCTCTCACCGATCCGGCTAGTATTAGGGGTGTTTGTTCCTTTTTTGCGCGGAGTGCATCCAATAAGAAAAGAGTGCCATTCACATTGCTTTCAAATGTTTCCACTGGAATTTGGATTGATTTCCACGTGTCCGATTGCGATGCTAAGTGAAAAATGAAATCAAACGCGTGGGTGTTAACTAATTGTTGTACACTCTCGCGCGAACGCAATTCAAGGGGGTGCACCTTAATCGTTTTTCCGGGGAATAAACGGTCTAAATAAGGAGTATTTTTGGGAGATCGGCTCGCGCCCTCAATGATGGCTCCCTGCTGAAGCAATTCGTTGGCGAGGTGGGAGCCGATAAAGCCATTTATCCCCGTGATTAGGACTCGCTTCCCTGACCAATTAGTCGTTCGCATACGCATCTTTGCTCCTACACCAATAAATGACCATGTTTAATGCTCCCGGCCAATCGTGCCCATTTGATGGCGAATGCATAACAAATGCCGAGCATCACAATCGCCAAAAAATGGAGCATACTTTGATTCCGAATAAAGGTCATTCCACGGGGAGAGGACAATTCAAAAGTAGGTTTAGCGTCATTCCATAACCCGGTGGCAACTTTAAAATCAACCACGGGATCAACGATAAATCCACCCCTCACGTGCAGGAAAGTATTGCATAGTTTACTTTTTGCATGCTTCTGATGCAGCAACACGTCATTCATGTGATACTTGAATCGCTGCAGCGTGTATAAAATAATTTTTTGAAACGTTTTAGGTGTAACGAGCGTTCGATCCCCATGCCACTTGGCACCGTTCACTTTCACGTATTCGTAACCCAATTCAATAATCCTAAATGAAAGATCCGTGTCTTCGCGGTAATAAAAAAAGTCCTCATCATAGCCGCCTAAATAATCCAGCAGGTCTTTTCGAAAACCAGTCGATGTTCCGCCGTAGTGACCGTACGCGCTCACCGCACCCACGCGCGGAGAATCAAATCCATTCACCATAATCTGCAGCCAATCCGGTTCAGGATTGTCATCATGATCCATGTTGATGACTACTTCATATTTGGCCGCGCGTATTCCGGCATTACGCGCTTTGCACACTCCGGAGCGCGGAAGAAAAAGGAGCGTCACTCGTTTATCATGAGCAAAATTTTTCTTCAAAAGTGAAGGAGTTACTCCATCAAAACTCCCATCATCCACCACAATAACTTCGTATTTTCCGGCAAATTGTTGGCTGAGCATTCCGTGAATTGCCTTGATAAGTGGTTCTCCACCATTGAGGGTGGCCACTACAATACTGGCTGTTTTTGGAGGAGGGCTTTTGGGGCGCGGGGTAGTTGGCAGAGCAACTTCCAATTCGCTGGCAGCATGTTTGAGTGAAGGAATCACGTGGCCTCTTACGGGCAATGGGGGGTTTTTTTGCGCACGTTGAATAGCTGCGGATAAATTTTCAATATCATATACGACCACACCGTATTTTTCTTTCTCCGCGGCGCGAGCTAGTTCTAGTTGATGATCATTCGTGTGTTCACCATATTTTTTTCGGCGAGGCACAATGACCATGGGTATTCGTCCCTGGATTGCCCAACCCATGTTTCCCTCCCCCGCGTGTGTAATAAATACATCCGCTTCCCGAATCGTTTTTTCAAAAACGTCCGGGTTCATGAAGGGATGAACTTCCACGCCATGATGAGTGAATGGCGTGTATCCTGATTGTATGATTATTTTTCCTCGAATGATTCCTTTTTCTCGCAGTCGGACCACTTCGTTGAGCAAGCGGGAAAATGAGTCAGGATGCGTTCCCACGGAAACAAAAATCATGAATGGTCACTTCCAAAAATACTTCCAACGTAAACGCCGGAAGGATAATAGGGTTTGAGTTCTTTCCACTGATATAAAACACGATCCGCGAATAATGATACGATTCTCCCCGTGATGCCAGGCTCCGTTACCCGGCAAAAACTTTCAATAAAAATAATGGGGACCCCTTGAATTTTGGCGGCCACGCAAACGGGAACAGTAACATCGGCCCCCGTGCTGATAACGAGGCATGGTTTTTCGGTTGAAATTATTTTCCATGCCTGAAAAAAAGATTTTATCGTTCGAAAAGGATTTCGTGCCGGTCGTTCAATGAAGTATACTTTCTCGGATGAAGAAAGAGCACGCGTGTCCGGTCGTTCAAATGTTACAAAAAAATGGTTTGTTTGACGATAAAATGATTGCAATTGTTTCATTTCGGCCAAGTGACCGCCCGCGGAACATGTTAACAAAACACTCATGATGCCAACCCCAAATAGGAAATCGCACTGGTGCTTGTCACATAATTAATCCAAAAAACAGCAAGGGTAATGGCAATAACCACTAGCTGCATTCCTAGAATAATGAGAACCACTTGTTTTTCCGTAAAATTTCCCATCCGCATTACTACGTGGGTTAGGCTTCCTATTTTTTCTGGTGCACGCAGTGTTCCATCCGGCTGTATTTTTCCAAAACTTTCCGCCTGCATTTTAGTTCGGAGTTTCAAAACTAATTCAAAAAAATATAATCCAAAAAGCATCAAACCCACTTTCTCAATATTGCCCACGATGCTCGCTGCGGCTAAACCAGCACCAATCATGAGAGTGAACGAGTCTCCTGGAAATACTTTAGCAGGATACCAATTCAACACCAAGAATGGAATAATGGCACCGATTAATCCAATCATGAGGATGACCACTTCTTGTTCTCCGATAATCAATCCCACGACCAATAATGCGAGTGCATTCAGCAGACTCATTCCGGCTTCCAATCCATTCAAACCGGCCAACATATTGACCGCATTGCTTGCACCCGTAATGGCAAAGGGAACCAGTAAAATAGAATAAAGTATTCCAAAGTGGACAAATCCAACAAACGGAACATCTACTCCCGTGTTTCCAATCGTCTGCGGCAACACCATAATGGGCAGTGCTGCAAAAATAGGAATGAGGGCGTGCTGGTATTGTCTAATTCCTTTTTTCCAACCAATAATATCATCCACAATTCCAAGCAAACCCATCAATACAATCGTGAGCATTGCAGCTAATAACGCAAGCAAATCGATTCCGGAGAAAAAACCAAAGTGACTATTCATGAACAATGCCATCATGATTGAAAAAACAAACCCCAACAGGACGATGGTTCCGCCCATCTCCGCCACGGGAGGAGAATTAGGCTTGTTCATATCCTTCCCCACAATTCCGCGGGAATGCATCCGTTTAATGAAAAAAGGAAAAGTGACCCAGGTAATAATCAATGAACTAATTCCAATGAACCAAATTCCCCATTCCCCAAACATAGCTAATCACACGTATTCAGTCAATTACGGCTAATAAACGGTCTGGTGCATTACTCAAATTTCACCCGGTATATAGGAGTAAATTCGCACTCCCCCCGTGTTCCGGTATAATTCCGTATAGTGTGTAATGGCCGGGTCTCCCATCCACATGCGAATCAAAAATGCTTGATTCGTGGGGGAAGAAAAGGCATACAAGTGTGTTTTTTCAGTGTCGCGATAAACATTGAACGGAGTGCCCTGCTGATTATTGTTCGGAGCACTCTGCCATTGCGTGGGAAGGGATTCATACTCTTGAATGGTCAAGGAGTTTTGTCCGCAAACATATTTTTCTTCACGCGTCACGGGTTCTACTCTCCGGCTGCATGGGTGGACAACACCAAACATTCCCTGTAATCGTGGGTCGCTCAGGCCCGGTGTTCCATACGCATAAAATCCGAGGCTGGATTGTTTGCTTAACAAATCATCCCCAAAAATGAGGTGCGTGCTCCCATATTTTTCAATAATCGCGGAAGCATCATTTTCATCTTTGGCTAAAATAAATTTTGCCACATCCGATGATGCAGCGGAATCCGCGTTACGATTGTCAATCAATACTTTTCGATTGCTCAAAAAGGAGACCCAGTGTCCTTCGTCCCACCAATTCATGAATTTGGCATCCGCTGGAAGATTGTTGCTGGCCCAAAACAATGCTGTTTTCCACCCGGGGGATAATTCAATGTTTGGAATATTCTGCGTCACAAAAATAGTTCCCGCAGCTATTCCCGCAATAATGGAAACACCGACTAATACGGCGGCTATTTTTTGGGTGCGATTCGAATGATGCGCCATCCACTTCAACAAGAAGACGCAGACGATCCCGCTCATGAGTGCGAGGGGCAATCCCCAATAATACGTGAACTTGAGCTTACCCCACGCCATGAAGAAAGTAACCACTAACCACACCACCGGAAGAGTGAGGAAGGCAAATTGTCGTGCGCGCTTGAGTAAAAAATACCCGCACGCGGGCAAACCAATAATGGCGAACAGGACCATGAAACTATATTTGTTGCCAAAATATCCTCGGCCCTCGCTCTCTTCTCCGACCGTTTGACCCAACACGTCCCCGGTGCGCAGGCTAATATTGAATAAGAAAACCAGCAAGGGCGCCAGAATCATGATGAGAATCACTCCATTCGTGACCATGCGAATAATCTGCGGAGATAATTTTCCTGATTTGGTTGCTTTCCAAAAAACCGAAACCGCAAAAAGCACAATTAAAATAAACGCTGCCACATGGGGGGCGCGAATCAATTCGCTGCTGCCCAGCAACAAATTTCCGAATACTCCACCGAATTGGTCCAACCAAAATAATTTTGTTTGAATCGTTGCACCCAATGCTAATAATGCAAATGACACCAACCACGCGTAACCAAAATGTTTAGCACGATCACATTCTCCTTCGCGCATCCAGAGTAAAAACTCTACAACTCCCACGCCCAATAGTATTGGCACCAGCATATTGAATGCAGACCATGATAATGCCATGAGTGCAAAACTAATTCCCGCAAGCACGGCATTCCATTTATTCTCAAATGAAAAACTACCGTTTCTCGTCGCGCGGACAAAGAAAATAAATCCAAGAACCATCCACAAGAAACCAAAACTATCATCTTCGAAAAATCCACCCATGGTGCGGTATACGAAAGCAGGCATGATAGCTGCAAAAATACCCACGAGTAACCCGGCTTGTTTTTCGTGTGTTCCCTTGAATAATTCTTTTCCCAAAAAATACATGGCTCCAACAATTAACGCACCATATAATGCGGGGAGTATTTTCACAAATAACACCCATGTTTCCAAATCATATCCCGCGTTGAGCGTGAATAATTTGTAGATGGCTGCCGAAACATACCAGAAAAAATACGGTGCACTGCCGATAGTGGCAGCGGCAATATTTTGATAATACGCTAGCGGGTCCACGGCCGGAGCGGGGAGTCCTTGCAAAATATAGGAGACCATGCGCGCGTGCCAATACGAATCGAATTCGAAAAATAATTCATATCGCATGAGTTGAGCACGCACGATGAAACCAAAGAAAATAACCAGGAGC
>VGJJ01000002.1 GCA_016867455.1 Candidatus Iainarchaeum sp.
CAATATGCCCCGAGCGGGATTTGAACCCGCGTTTTCACCGTGAGAGGGTGACATCCTTGACCGGGCTAGACGATCGGGGCAACCAGGTTAACGAAAATGAGAAAAACAAGGACCACTTGTACAGGGTTTTATCCCCTGCCGTAGACCGCCTCTCTCACTGGCGTCAATTGGGCTATTTTAGCCAATTATACCATCCTTCCCCACCCAAGCCCTTATATTCGCTTCTTCTCCGACCACTAGTATATGGCCAAAAAAACCATGAAAGATGCCTATGCGAGCATTTTCAAGAAGTCCGTGAAAGCCAATGGTGTTCCTGTGTCGGGGATTAATTTTGATGAAAAAGTAGACATCTCCAAACTCATTGCGGGCATTTCTTCCAGCGGTTTCCAAGCCACGCATTTGGGGAAGGCTATTGAGCTTGTGAAGAAAATGCGCGCGGAAAAAGTCACTATTTTTTTAGGATACACCAGTAATCAAATTTCAAGCGGAAATCGTGAAATTATCCGCTATTTAGTGCAGCACAAATTAGTAGACGCGCTCGTCACCACCGCGGGGGGAATTGAAGAGGATTTTATCAAAACGCATGCGCCTTTTTTTATTTCCGATTTTAGATTAGACGGAGCCAAGTTGAGAGCGAAGGGAATTAATCGCATTGGCAATTTGTTAGCGCCCAATGAGCGTTATATTTGGTTTGAAAAATTTTTCCAACCCATTTTGGAAGAGCTCGTGCATGAACAAGAAAAAACCAATCATATTTTTTCCGCATCCGAGATTATTTTTCGCATGGGTGAAAAAATCAACCATCACGACAGCATTTATTATTGGGCCCACCAAAACAAAATCCCTGTTTTTTGTCCCGCGTTCATGGATGGTGCGATTGGAGACAATTGTTACTTCTTCAATTACAATCGCAAGCATGGTAAAAAACTCATTATTGACCAGATTGGCGACCATCACAAACTAATCGAAATGACATTAGATGCGAAAGAAACCGGCATTATTGTTTTAGGTTCCAGCCTCGTGAAGCACACATTATGCAATGCTAACATGTATCGAGAAGGTGCCAAGTATGCGGTGTACATGACCACGGCGCAAGAGTTTGATGGCAGTGATTCCGGAGCGGAACCCGAGGAGGCGAAGAGTTGGGGAAAAATTGCCGCGGATGCGAATACGGTAAAAGTGGTGGGGGATACGACTATTCTTTTGCCCCTTTTAGTAGTGGGCGCATTTGCTAAAAAATAATTTTTGTTTTCTTTTTTTTTCACGGATTGAGGAGCACAATGCTCATATTCAGCAAGCTCGCGAATGAAACCCATGCCCAATAAGGGAGGAGTGGGTACGCGGCTTCTTTTCGAATGCGGAAGAATGCACTTACCGTCATTCCGATGGAGAACCACGTGAAAATAATGGTTGAGAGTGCAAGTAATGGGTTTTTCCACCCGAAGAAAATAATCGACCATAACACGTTGAGAATGAGTTGCACGGCAAACCAATAATATGCCGAAAAGAGCAGTGGTTGGTTTTTCTTCACCGCAGTGGAGTGATTATTCCACAGTTGGTAGAGCGACCATCCCATGAATACGTATAACACGGTCCACACCGGTCCAAACACCCAATTGGGGGGATTGAAGAATGGTTTGTTGAGCGACGCATACCAGGTGGAAATGCTATCCATCGTGAAAAAGGAACCAATGAATCCTGCTCCGAGACATATTCCAATGCTCAACGCTAGTTTGAAATAATTGGGAGACGCATTTGGGGAGCGTGTTGAAACGGTTTTCGTTTGGACTGCTTTTCGCTTGGTGGTCTTTTTTCTCGCTGCCATGCGTGCTACACCCGTGCGTGCCTTATATGGGTTTCCGTGTTGAAAGTGAATATTTTTGAACGCGCAAACCGTGTATGAGTGCATGCACGAGCAACGTATCCTCAATCAGGTTATTATGGCCGCCAAGCTCGCCGGTGCTACCAAAAAAATTCGGGTGGAAGTGGGAGAACTCTCCACCATTTCTCCGGAACACTTGAAGGAACACTTGAAAGGAATGGTCCCCTGGGAAGTGGAGACGCGCTTCGTTAAAGCGGAAGTGAAGTGCGAGTGCAACTACAAGGGCTCGCCTAAAATTTTGGAGGAAGGGCATGATTTTGTGTTGTTTGTCTGCCCGAAATGCAGCGCCAAACCCCTGGTGGTGCGCGGCGGAGAAATTAAAATTGTGGGTGTGGAGTAAGTATTCGTATGTGTCTCGCGATTCCGGGGAAAATTGTTTCCATTGATGGAAAACATGCTATCGTTGATTTTGGAGGCATTCGTCGCAAAGCCGATATTTCATTTATTGAAAATCCCGCGGTGGGGGAATACTTACTTGTTCACGTTGGTTTTGGTATCCAAAAAGTAGATGCCGAAGTTGCGCGTGAAACGTATCGTTTGCTCGCGGAAGTAGAAAAAGAAGAACTGCAGAGGGAACTTTCCAATGACAACCAATGAGTATGTGAAAAAAATTCATGATATTTCCCGTTCCATGAACGAGGTTAGAATCATGGAGGTCTGCGGCGGACATACGCATACGATAATGAAGTATGGTATTCGTGAGCTTCTTCCCCAAAATATTAAGCTCATTTCAGGACCCGGTTGTCCCGTGTGTATTACGTCGCAGCGCGACATTGATCAGGTGATTGAATTATCCCTCAATGGAATCAAGATTGCCACGTATGGGGATATGATGCACGTTCCCGGAACTAAGATGAGTTTGCGCGATGCACAAGGATTGGGAGCGGATGTCAAGACCATATATTCGACGGATCAATTGTTGGAAGAAAGGGATCGTGTTTTTTTTGCTGTTGGTTTTGAAACAACAACCCCCATGACGGCTAAATTAGTAGATAAAGGACTCACTATTTTTTGCAGCCACAAAACCATTCCTCCTGCGATGAGCTTGTTAACGAAGGAGATGAACCTCCATGGTTTCATTGACCCGGGTCACGTTTCGACTATTATTGGGAGCCATGTTTGGAGTACGCTCGAATTGAATGTTCCTCAAGTCATTTCGGGTTTTCGTCCGGAGCAATTAATCAAATCGATTTATACTCTTCTCGAACTCATTCGAGCTGAAAAAGTGGAAGTAGTGAATGAATATCCGGAGGTTGTTTTTCCGGAAGGAAATGTTTTGGCCCAGCGTCTTATTCAGAAAACAATGACTCCTGCGGATGCAGAGTGGCGCGGTATTGGCACGCTTCCCCTTTCAGGGTTGGCTCCGCGCAATCCTTCACAAGATGCACGCATCAAGTATTCGTCTATTATTCAGCATGTCGTGAGCGAGGAGAATAAAGATTGCCGCTGCGGAGAAGTCGTTCGTGGGTTGGTGGAGCCCAAGCAGTGTTCATTATTTGGTAAATCGTGCACCCTGGATTCTCCTAAAGGAGCGTGCATGGTCAGTCCCACCGAAGGAGCGTGTGCCATTGCATTGCGCTATGGGAAAAGCCTCTCGGAGTGATCATGGATGAATCAAGAGGATTGTTTTTTGGATAATTGTCCCCCGTTTGAGGATAGGAGTGTGGATCGAATCAAATTGAGCGAAGGGAGTGGCGGACAAGAAATGCACCGGTTAATTCATTGGATTCAAAAAATGCTTCCGCCTTCGACTAATTGGAATAATACTCAGGATGATGCGGCTACGATTCCTTTTCCTTCTACTCACAATGAGAGTGAAAATAATCACCTTGTCTTTACCACCGACTCCTACGTGGTCACACCACTTTTTTTCCCCGGAGGTAATATTGGGACGCTGGCTTTTTGTGGGACCATTAACGATTTGGTCGTCATGGGAGCGGAACCCTTAGGGATTTCATTAGGAATGATTCTGGAAGAGGGTCTTCCCCGCACTCATTTGGAAAGTGTTATTCAAACGATTGGTGCGCTTTCGCAAAAATACCATGTTCCCATTGTGACCGGCGATACTAAAGTCATGGAACGAAAATCTATCGACAAGATGGTATTGAACACCAGCGGAGTGGGTCACGCGGCGCGTGTGCTTAACACCCCCCTGCGTGTGGGGGATGATATTATTGTTTCGGGAAGCATTGGTGAGCACGGTGCTGCTCTCTTAGCGAAGCGTTTTGATATTGATTCCTCCCTCGAAACGGATAGTCAACCGCTTTTGGATGAAATGCGTGCCGTGCGCCAAAACATTAAACAAGCACGCGATATTACGCGCGGTGGATTGGTAGGAGTGCTTCATGAATTAGCGCGAAAAAACAATATTGGAATGCAATTGTCTGAGGAACAAATCCCCATTCGTCGAGAAGTTCAGCATTTGACCGAGTTATTGGGAATCGACCCTCTTTCACTTGCGTGTGAGGGGCGAATGGTTTGTGCATGTTCACCCGATAATACCCCCGCGGTTGTTTCTGCTCTCAAAAAGTTTAATGATAGTGCAAACGTAATTGGTCGAGTCACTCAAAAAGAAGGATTGTTTCTTCAAACGTCTTTTGGAAACAAGATTATTCCCGAACCATCCGGTGTACTAACCCCGAGGATTTGCTAACGCGTAAGCTAGTTGACCAAAGGCTAGTCCCCCGTCTCCGCACGGTACTTTTTCATTTACTTCATACTTTTTCGAAACGAGGAAAGAGGTCATTATTTTATTGTAGGCGCAACCACCCCCGAATACGAATGATTTCCCCCCAGTTGTTTGTGCAATTTCATCTAAACCAGTAGCAATGTATTGTTGTACGGTCGCGGCTAAGCGTGAACGATTTTTCATTTTGTTTTCAATCAAATACTCAAATAGTGGAGTAGTCAGTAAAACATTATTTTCAATAAATGGAGAAAGGTCATACGGTTCACGTGAATGCGCCTCTAACAACATGGCTGGCCTTCCTTCATACGTTCGCTCATCGCAAAATCCAAGCAAGTAGGATGCAGCATCGAGTATTCTTCCCGTGCTCGTGGTTAGGGGTGCGTTATATTTTTTCTCCCACTGCGTGGAAAGTATTTCCATTTCATTTGGTTGAAATGATTGGTGCACATGCTTCGCTGCTTCCTCTCTTGATAAAAATTTTCGTAAAATGGAATAGGTCATTTTGGCCGGTTTCATTGCCGCCGAATCTCCTCCTAATTGCCATTGTTCCTCGAGATGGCCTATGCGCTTGTTCCCGCTAAACACTTCTCCTCCCCATGATTGACCATCTTCTCCATATCCGGTGCCATCGCAAACGATAGCTGTGCATTCATCCATGTTTTTTTCTCCCATCACCGCGTAAGCGTGTGCGGAGTGGTGGTATATTTTTTGGTAAGGAACATTCCATTCATCAGCGAGTTTTTGTCCAATATGAGAGGATGCAAACGCCGGGTGAGCATCTCCCACCACCATGCTGGGTTGAATATTCATCCATTTCAAATACTTCATAATGGTTTCACGATACCGTTGTTGTGCTTCTGCGCGCGAAACATTTCCAAGATAAGGAGACAAAACAGCTTTTCCTTCATGATAAATGGCAAACGTGTTGTGTAAATCGCCCCCCATCGCGAGAATAGTTTCATTATTTCCTGAAAGTGCAATGGGTTCCGGAACATACCCTCGGCTCCTTCGCAGAAATAGTTTCTTTCCGCGAATGAGTTTGACCACCGAATCATCAATAGGATTGGCAATCGTGCGAGTATGGTTGAGAATATACTGCGTGCGCTGTTCTTCTATTTTTGTTGTAATGGGAATGTCCGGCAAATTTGCGGAAGTTAAAACGATGGGCTCCTCTACCCCTTCAGACAGGAGGGCGTGTAACGCAGTGTAGGGGAGCATCACTCCCACACTATCTAATTCGGTCACTCCCGGCATTTTTTTTACTAATGGTAAAACAACAATGGGTCTCGCCGGGGACATCAGAATTTTTTTTTCGGTGTCATCCACGCGGGCAATTTTTTCCACCATGTGGATGTTCCGGCACAGTACCGCATAGGGTTTGTGTTTTCTTCCCGAAATATGGCGCAACTGACGGACACTATTTTCATGCGCAATACATGCCCAGTGGAATCCCCCCACTCCTTTGATGGAAACCACTTCACCGGTTTTCAAGAGTTGGATCGTTTTCTGGATAGCATCTCTTGCATTTACTGAAATTATTTTTCCAGTATCCAGCAATTGCAATTCGGGTCCGCATGCCGGGCAAGCAATTGTTTGTGCATGATAACGCCTCCCCCCTTCGTGAGAGTATTCTTCGCTGCACGCGCGGCACATGGTAAACGCATTCATCGTTGTGGTAACGCGGTCATAGGGTGTTTTTTGAGTCATTGAGTAGCGCGGACCGCACCGCGTACACGTGGTGAAAAAATAGTGGTATCTTCGATTCGTTGGGGTGGAAAGTTCTTCCTCGCATTCGTGGCAGAGAAACAAGTCGGGTGGAATTTCGGAATAACCCATTCCATCGCTTTCTCGAATCCTAAAATCGGAATATTTTTCCTTGTTAAACGTCACGTGATAATAGTCTATGCGCATAGGTGAGGGGAGATTGGATAATAGTTCAGCTAGTTTTTCCTGGTTATTGACCTCAATTTTTACAAATCCCCCGCAATTTTGCACATACCCTGTTAGGTTGTTTTCCCTACAAATGGTAGCAATATAGGGCCGGAAGCCCACTCCCTGCACGAGGCCGTATACGCTGAAGCAGTACATGAACAATTACTCTTTTTTGCCATATTTATGCCCACTGCGTGCAACGATAAGACTCTTAAACGCCAAATTCGACTGCAAACCATGACCCACAAGCTCGCATTGGGATGGTTTTCCTTTTCGTGTTGTGAGGATTCCACCATCGTGTTTACGGAGCTTCTCAACGACCACTTTGACGAATGGTCGAAAGTCATTGATTTTCAATACATTCGCATTCTCAAGAAAAACAACAAAATACACAATTTGGACGTGGCATTCGTGGAGGGTGCCATTGTTTCGGAACATGATGCGATGAAGCTTAAGGAAATCCGCAAAAACTGCAAAAAGCTCATTGCCATTGGTTCGTGCGCCATTAATGGGATGCCTTCTGCTCAACGGAATACGTTTGATGATGGAAAGAAGAAGGAAATAGAATTCCTCATTGAAAAATTTCATTTAGCCGAAAAAGTCCGCACGCCGGGGGATATTGTTAAAGTGGATGATCGCGTGATGGGCTGTCCCATGTCCGAACAAGCATTCTTGGATGTATTGAACAAGACCTTGAAGGAGTTTAACATCGTATGAAGGACGTGGACATCTCCATTCAGAATATTACTAAAATTGAGGGTCATGCGAGTTTAGACATTCAGGTGCGCGACAATAAGGTGAAGCATGTTCAACTCATGTTCACGGAGAATAAGCGTTTTTTCACGCAGGCGATTCGAGGACGCAGTATAGATGTTTTGTCGCAATCCGTGGCGCGCATTTGTGGAACATGCTCCATTGCTCACACCATGTGCTGCATTGAGGGAATTGAGAAGGCACTCAACATTATTCCCAGTGAGCAGACGCAGGTCCTCAAACAACTCACCATGGATGGACTCATGATTAGAGACCACGCGTTGCATATCTATCTTTTTTCCTTGCCTGACGTGTTTAGCGTGGATAGTGTGTTGGATTTTACTCCTGAGCACACGCACTTTTTGCATGATTCGTTTGACATTAAGCGCGCGGGAAACAAGTTGAGCACCATCGTCGCCGGACGTGCGGTGCATGCTCCTTTTCCCGGCGTGGGAGGATATGCTCAAGTTCCCAAAAAGGATGATTTGAAAGCCATTATTCCGGATTTGAAGCTAGCCCGAGAGAAACTCGTGGGTGTATTGGATGAATACTATAATTGTCCCGTGGATTATACTCGCTCCACGGATTTTGTCGCATTAGTAGGAGACAAGTTTGATTTTTTGGAAGGAGATATTGTTTCTTCCGACGGGGACGTGGTGAAAGAAAAAGATTATTTTTCGCACTTGGAAAAAAACGTTGTTCCATATTCTCAAGCCGTGGGATACAAATTTGAAGGAGACACCTACATGGTGGGTGCCCTCGCGCGCATTAATTTGAACAAGAAGGGCTTGCATAAGGATACGAAGAGGGATGCTAAGAAGTATTTGCGCGTTTTTCCTTCCAAAAATATTTTTCACAATAATTTGGCTCAAGGCATTGAAATCATGCACTGCATTGATCATGCGCTCGAAACCATTGAGTCATTTGATTTCAAACCCGAACCCAAGCAAACGTTTGAGAAGAAAGCATGTGAGGGCGTGGGTGTTATTGAGGCGCCGCGCGGAACATTGTATTATCACATTGACATGGACTCAAATGGAATGGTGAAAGAGGGAAATATTATTGTTCCGACTCAACAAAATCAAATCAACATGGAGCAGGATATCGCCGTATTAGTGGAGCGTTTGCTCAAAACGCATTCGAAAGAACAAATAAAGTATGAGATTGAAAAACTGGTTCGCGCCTATGACCCGTGTATTAGTTGTGCGACTCATTTTTTAGAAGTGAATTGGACATAGTTTGTTTCAATTCGTGGAAGATTTCTTCTTTTTTTCTTTCATCATGCGCGGGGGGAATTCCAAAAATAGTGACTCGTTTCAATTTACCCATTTTTTGCATTAATTTGAGCGTCATTCCCAAATCAAAATCGTGCAACGAATAGGAGGGGGAGGATTTGATCGCGTTCACATCCGTCCACACCATTACGCGAGGGATGTTGATGATTGTGTCAATGATGATGAGGTGTTCTTCCTCCGGAAAGTTTTCCGTGGGATCAATCTCCACAAAATGCAATGAGGGAAATGCTTCGCATAAACGAGGCAGTAATTGGATGGGTAACGCGTCCACTTCTTCGAGGGGGTTTCCTAATACGTAGAGTCGCACCATACCTGTTTTGTGCAGTATGACTAAAATAGTATGCCTCGGGGGTGATTTGAACACCCGACCTCCGGGTTATGAATCCGGCGCTCTACCACTGAGCTACCAAGGCGAACTTTTTAGAAAAAAGTTCGATCAAAAATGGACTACTTCGCAGGGTTTCCTTCGTCAACCCCGCAGTAGGCCTTTCTTACTAATTTCGCCCAATGAAGGCTTAAAAATGGGGCGATTTATTGACTGCAAATTCTTGTGAAAGACGTGGGATTGCGAAGCTATTCCCACTATATCGGGATCGAGGAACGAAACCCTCGAGGTTCAAAAATGGGGCGATTTGACCATTACATTTACCACGTGAAATAGGCTAGTATGGCGAGCAAAATGATTCCTGCGAGGGAGACTAATATTCCGCTCTTGAGTAAGTCTTTCGTGTGAATATACTTTGTTGAGTAAGCAATGGTGGTGGGTGGCGTTCCCATGGGTAGAATGAAATCCAAACTCACTCCTAGCGCGGTGGCGGTGACGAGGTTCGTCACGTTCACTCCCAAAACGGTGGCAAGTGAGGCAATCACGGGGAGGAATACCGCGGATGCCGCGGTGTTGGAGATGAAGCTCGTTAATAGTACGCCCACCAGTCCTATTCCTCCTAGCACGACTACGTAGGGTTGGTTTTCCCACACTGTTGAGAGTGTTTGGGCGAGGATAGTGGATAGTCCGCTGGTTTCAATCGCCATTCCTAATGCGATGCCTCCCCCAATGAGGATGAGGGAGTCCCATCCCATTTCTTTGAAATCATTTCCCTTGATGAGTCCAAGAATAGATAACAATACCACGGGCATGAGTGCGATTACGCTGTTGGACACGCCATGAATGCTTTCCGTGATCCATAGTAATACGGTGAGCAAGAATATTCCGGCTACCATCCATTGTTCACGCGTAAAGGGTTGGTCGTGTTTTTTCATGATTATTTTGAATGGTTCAGGTCGGAAAACAAACAATAAAATCATCCACGTGACCAAAACCATGATCACAGTGAAAGGAAACGCGCGCATGCCCCATTCGATAAAACCATACGATATTCCTTCATTCGTCAAGAATTTTTGGGCTAAAACATTGGGGGTGCTTCCGATGAGGGTGCCCATTCCTCCAATCGTTGCTCCATAGGCAACGGCAATGACTATGGCTTTAGCAAATGTTGATTCTCCTTGTTTTCGATGATTCATTTTCAAAATGACTAATACGAGTGGCATGGCCAGTGCGGCCGCGGCCGAGTTGGCAATCCATAGTGAAATAGCCGCGGTCACGCTCAATGCGCCTAATACGAGTATGTTGGGAGAGTGGGCAAATTTTCCTAATAATTTGTGACTCAAATATTCGTCCAAGCGGTGTTTGTGCATGGCCACCGCGAGGGCAAATCCTCCCAATACGAGTACAACCACCTTGTCAAAGTATGCCGGAAACACTTTTTCGGCGGGGTATGGAACCAATAGAATGAGCAGGAATCCTACTAACAATGCAGTAATGTGGAGTGGAATGATTTCACTAATCCAGAAAACCAGGGCAAAGAATGCAATGCTTAGCACCATTTGGGCGTGCGGGGGAAATGTAGGAGTGAGGGTGTGGAGTACATATGCTCCTCCAATGGCTATGAGTAAAATGAATAATCGTCGCAAGAGCATGGGTTTTTCATGCTCAACATGGATGTGGGGAATAAAAAAGGGATATTGAAACGGGAAAAAAATGGATTATTCGGTGTTTTCCAACCGGCTTTTCACGCTTATTTCTTTTTCTCCCACTAAGACCAGCCTATCGGCGCTTCCCAGGAATAATCCGGTTTCCAATACTCCGGGGATTAATCGTGCTTGCGTGTCAATATCTTCCAAGCTCAAACTGGGATCCATGTCTAATTCGACTAAGTAGTGTCCGCTCTCGGTCTTTTCCGGTTCATTCACGTATTTTTGGTAATCCACGCGCCCGACGCGTTCCAATAGTAAAAGCGTACGTTTCCACCCGAATGAGCTTATTTCAACGGGCATTCGTCCGTGGATGTGTTCAACGAATTCTTTTTGGGATAGTATCGTGATGAGTTCTCCCGCGGATTGGGCAATCATTTTATCTCGTATGAGCGAAGTAGAGAATCGTTTGATGAAGTTGTAATCGCTGTCCGCTTGGTCAACGAATTCGAATGCAATATCCACTTCTCTCTCGTTGAGCGTGGTGAGGGGGAGGTGAAACGTTTTAGCGGTAGCGATTTGTCCCGTGGAGGTGGGAATGATTTCAATATTCCAATGGTTTTGTTCGCACACCAAACCCAGTTTTTTCAAAAAGAGTTCCCCTAATTGGTTGGTTCCCACGGCCACGACGTGTCCATCTTTCACGTATCGTGTCACGAATGCATCGACTTGTTCTTCGGAGAGCATAATTCACTCATTCTCAACGATTTAGAGCATTTAAGGGTTTTTGAGTCGAAAGAACATGTTCAATCAAGCAAAAATAGTAAAATTCCAGGAACCCGCGTCCGGGTCCTGGTAAAAATAGTATTGAGAGTCACCTTCGCGTTCCCTTCATTATCGGGCGGAGCGGCGGGTGGTGCGGCGTCGGCTGCTGGAGCGTGCACTGGATGAGCGGGCACTCGAGCGGCGTGATGATGCGGCCATTTTGTTTTTCCTCCTTTTTTTGGGTTTTTTTTTCTATTTTTTTTCAAAGCATGCGAACAAATTTAGCGTTTTTTGGTCTTGCGCTTGGTTGTTCGTTTAGCCGTCTTCTTGTGAGCGGCTTTGTGTGCTTTTTTTCGTGTAGCCATTTTTGAAATCTCCTAATAGTGATTTTTTCACGAAGAAAAAATCTGTTATGCTTTATGCGTTCTCGTATTTAAGGGTGTGCCTATTTTTGTGTTTTCGTTGAATAAAAAATAATAAAAAAAATAGTTTGAAAATAATTGTTGGTTTGATTTTCCACGATGAACGAAGAAAATTAGAAAAAATTGAATTGGTTGAAAAAAATTAGGTAATGATTTGCAGGCTTTTTTAGTAGAAAAAAGTGGTGCCACTTGTTGGCACCACGAGGACGACCCGCCAGATGTCAATGGCGCGAAGAAAGCCCCTGGCGAGAGTTGAACTCGCGACCTCCACATTACCAATGTGGCGCTCTAACCACTGAGCTACAAGGGCATTCGTTGAATGGTAGTGATTTTCGATGGAAAAATGCATTTAAACCAGGCACTAGTCCCCTTATTTTTTGGCTAAAATGCCCTTTATTTCATCCACAATCTTGCTGATGGGGGCAAGGGGAACCATTTTCTCTTCCCCTGTTTTCATGTCGCGTATTTTCACGCTTTTCTTTTGTAATTCGTCTTCTCCCATGAATAATACAATAGGCACTTTCTTCGTGTCTGCGTATTGCATGTTCTTTCCAATATTGCGTGTCATGAGGTCGACTTCGACTTTTAGTCCTTGTTCGCGCAGCTCGGAAGCGAGTGCCTGGGCTTGCGTGAGCGTGTTGCCAATGGGAATAATGTAAATCTCCGCGGCAACATCGTCCCATCGCTCGACGAGGATGTCCATGAGCCTATCCACTCCGAATGAGATTCCTACCGCGGGCAAGTCCGGTCCCCCTAGGGTTTTGATCAAATTATCATACCTTCCCCCGCCCCCCACGGCCACGTTGACTCCGGCGAATATTTCCACGACCATTCCTGTGTAATAGTCTAATCCTCGTATGAGTGAGGGGTCGTATTTCACGTATTTCATTTTTTGTTGCACGGAGAGTTGGGTAAACACTTGTTCTAATGCTAATACTCCTTCCATGTTTCCATTGTTGGATGCTATTTCTTTTTTGATTTGGTCAAAGTCTTTGTTCAAAAAGCGCATTACTTGAGTGGAGATGTTTTTTTCTTGGAGTTCTTTTTCTACCCCTTCGATGCCAATCTTGTCTAATTTGTCCAGTGTTCGCATGGCTTCTTTTGCTTTGTCTTCGGGAACGTTTCCTAGGGCGAGGATGGAATTGATGATTCTCCGGTCATTCACGCGCAAGTAATAGTCGGTGAATCCTAATTGTTTCATCACATCCATTGATAGGAGGAGGCACTCCGCGTCCGCTGCGGGTTTGTTGCTTCCAATAATGTCACAATCTCCTTGCGTGAACTCGCGGTAGCGCATGAATTGGGGATTGTCGTAGCGGTACACCGTTCCCATGTTGAGTGTTTTGATGGGTTTGGGCAAGTCGGGGTTTCCCGCGACCACGCGTGCCAGACTGGTGGTAAACTCGAATCGCATTCCTAGTTTTCGTCCGGATTGATCTTCCAGCGTGAACAATTCTTTCTCCGCAGCCTCTCCTCCGCCGCCTTTCACGGTGAGCACGGCCAAGTTTTCCAACACGGGAACTTGCATGGGGTCGAACCCGTATTTTTGGGCGGTTTGCGTGATAATGAATTCTATCTTTTTTTTCACGCGGGCTTGCTTTCCTAAAATGTCTCGCATTCCCTTTACTGGTTGCGTGGAGAGGGTGGTCATATACGTTTAACACGAAAAAAGGCCTATAAATCCGTCCCTGTGAATAATGCGGGTTTTCCCCGGGCTTTCTCAAAAGGCCGTTACACCACCGCGCGGTCGTGCCACCATACGCTTTGGATGAATGCTCCCGCACTCAGAATGAGTAATAGTCTTCCCGCCCAAGAATAGATGTCTCCGGGCATGGTGGAGAGTAATAGGTTGAGGAATGTTAGGCTAATCATCATGATTCCAATGAGGAACCATTGTCCGGAGAATGTTTCTTTTCCCCACTCGGACAAGGCGAATCGGACCGCTCCTAAGGTGAATAGGATGAGGACAATGGTTACGAGTTGCTGCCTCAAAAGGGAGGGTAATCCGTATCCCGCATACAAGTTGGGGAGGACATTCTGGAGGGCACTTAATCCGGATACAAAGAGGATGAAGAATACTAATGCGAGGACTATTTTTTGTTTACCCGAAGTAAGTTTTCGAGTGGATGGGGAGGCTATCCAGAATACGCCTGCGGTTCCTGCTCCAATGAGCAGGAGGAATAATCCCGTGTTCAATAATTTTCCTTTCACGGGGCCGAATGTTCCTAACAATCCTAATCCCACTAATGCGAGCGTGACGAACAATGCGGTCATGCCTAATCCCATGAGCAGGTATTGTCGTGAGGCATTTTGCACGCCTT
Source organism: Candidatus Iainarchaeum sp. (assembly GCA_016867455.1). Lineage (GTDB taxonomy): Archaea > Iainarchaeota > Iainarchaeia > Iainarchaeales > VGJJ01 > VGJJ01. The sequence continues at coordinate 14,031 of VGJJ01000002.1, forward strand.
GTTCCAGCCAGTATGCGGCCACGAGGAAGAACAAGAATCCCGCGACGAGGTAAATGAGGCTCGCCACGATGGAATTTTCACTCACGTCTAATCCGAATGATAGAATTTGAAGAGAAATGTGCACGACTACCGCGAGTGCAATAAACCACGGCATGAGTCGCTGCGGGTCACGAAGAAACGTACTCATGCGTGGGTTCACTCACCCTGCTTGTCCCACCACAAGTATTGAATAAACGCCCCTGAGGCCATGACGTGGAAAAATCTCCCCGCCCATGAGTATGCATCTCCTGGATACGTGGAGAGTAAATAGTTCAGCATCACTAATGCGAGGATGGACATTCCAATCACGTACCATTGCACGCTTTCTTTCGTATTTTTTCCTCCGCTGTATAATGCGAATCGGAGTGCGGCGAGGAAAAATAGTATCAATACTCCTGTGAGTAATTGTTGGCGCAAGAGGGTGGGAACTCCTGCCGCGGCATATAATGGGGGGAGGAATTTGTGCAATTGGTATAATCCCACGACTAGAACGAGGAGCAAAAACAATGCTACCACCAGCATGACTGCTCCCGAGCGCTGCTTGTTGGGAGTGGGGGATGCGGCAAAGAATAATGCGGAGAGTCCGCTTCCGATAATGAGCAAATATATCGCCACATCCACATTTTTGACGGTAGCAGGGCCGAATAATCCGATGACGCTCCATCCTAACAAGACAAAGGTCATTCCGAGGAGACACAACCCTATTCCCATTCGCATGAATTGTTGTGATTTTTCTTCAATCGCTTTTTTCAGCACGTGAGCGGCAACCACGATATCGAGTGCGCCTCCCAGCATGTACAATAGGGTTCCTAGCGCGGGAATTTCGCTCGTGTAAAACTGTGCTGAAATAATCTGTAAGGCAAAGTGGACGATGGCCGTAAGCAGTACCAGTGCGGGCATCGTTGGTTTAGAGGGAATGAGTATGCGCATGTGTTAGGCATCATTCCTGCGTTTAAAATCACGCGGGTTGTGCGTTCCCGCATAAAGCCCTTTTTAAGCCTTGAGAGGGATTTTCATATAGTAGACGACTGGCCCGCGCAGTGTGGTGGTCGCATACAAGCCTGTGGAGCTTGTGGTACGGGTTCAAATCCCGTCGTGGGCACTAGCTCGCCAGTTTCGGCTGGCGGGTGCGATGGACTACAATGTGGGTTTTTCAAACCCACGTAGGCCTATCAGTATAGGAATAGGTTTTTGGGTGAAAGTTTTTGATCAAACTTTTCTCAAAAGTTTGTGCCTCTGTAGTTTAACCTGGATAGAATGCGAGCTTGCGGAGCTTGTGATCAGGGTTCAAATCCCTGCAGAGGCGCTAGAAAAAAAGAGAGGTATTTGTCCAACGATACCTCGACTTCGGTGCAGCCGGACGAAAACGGCTGTTCCCGAATCCCTGCAGAGGCGTACAGGGTTTCGGCCCCCATTTTTTTCTTTTTTATTCTATTTTCGCGTGTAAATAAGTTCAGTCATTCCGTTCGAGTATTTTTTTGTTTTTTTAAGATTCAAATTGATTTGTTTATTCACTTTTGAGTAGAGGGAAATTCCTTTTCCCAGAATGATGGGGTGGACAAAAAGGTAATACTCATCAATGAGGTCACGGTTCAGCAGTTCGGAAGCAATTTCTCCGCCTCCCACGACCCAAATGTCTTTTCCTTTTTCTTTTCGAATTTTTTCAACAAACTCGACCGGGTTTTGCGTCGTATATTCGACGTTTGAATAATTTTTCAATTTTTTATTGCGTGTGAATACAATGCATCGTTTTCCTGCAAATGGTTTTTCTTCTAGTTTTCGGGAAACATCAAATGTGGCGCGACCCATGATTACGGTGTCAATGCGCGCGAACATTTTTTCGTAACCGTAATCGTTTCCGTCCGGCTAAAAGAGCCAATCAATTTCTCCTTTTTCGCGGGCAATATGTCCATCAATAGATGTAGCAATATACAGGATTATTTTTCGCACACACTCACCTTTGTCACTCATATCAAAAATATATTAAAAAAAATTATTGGTTGGTCGCAGGTGTTGGTTCGGGTTCATCCACGTGCGTGTACGTGGGCACCGCGGGTTGCGTGTCGGGTTGACTTGAAATGCTGGCCGCTTCTTCGGGGGGAGCTTCCCATCCGGTGTTGGGTTGAGCGGGTGTTGTTTCGGGTGTGGCCCATCCCCTGTTCACGGGTTCGGGAAGGGTATATGATTTAGGAGACAAGCGTCCGTCGGGCAATGCGGTATAGATTACGCTTCCAAACACGGCGGACAAGGGTTGGAGTACAAAGGATGCTACTCCGAAAAAGATGAGTCCTCCAATGACTGCGGAGAGTGCCCAGTAATATTCGCGCAATTCTGAATAACCCGGCACGCGGTTTTGGATTTGGGAAAGCAATGCTTGCGTGTCCAGTTTTTCTTGCTGTGAATTAACTTGCGCGATTATTTTATCGCGGTATTCGCTCGAGTTCACGTTTTGGAGGGTCGCGTCCATGAGTTGTACAAACGATTGGACTTCCGGGTCCGTGTTGTCACGCAGCTGTACGAATGCATCCGCGTTCACCACTTGTGTTAACGTATTTTTTTGAGTCGTGATCAAAAAGTCCGCGGTTATTTTTTGCACGTCTAATTGTTGCACGACTTTTCCCGCGAATAGGGATGATTCAAACGTGTCATACAGCGTGGATGATTGGGGCAATGCCGTCACGGCCAGTGTTACCAGTACTCCTATTCCTATTATTTGGATTCCGCGCTGCGCTCCAGCGTAACTGGATCGAATGGATGCAAAATTCTTGAGTTCTAATCGTTTCAATCGTGCGGTTTCAATCATCAGGGGGATGCATCCGAAATAGAATAATGCGAGGGGATACCATTGCGCGAAGTTGGTGAAAATAATCGCAGAAACGGCACTCGCGAGCAGGGATGGAATGATGCTGGCGAGATACACGCGCGTGCGATCGTCTTTGTCCGCGTATGCCGTGATGAGTCCAATGGTGGTGGAAAAAAGGATGGCAAATCCGGCGAATGCGACGGAGAAGAATAATTCAAGTACGCGTACGTTCCCAATACTCGTGAGTAAAAAGTCCGGGGTCACTCCCATTTGGTCAAGGAAAAAGGACCATCCTAGTGTGAGGATGAACAAGCTTACTCCCACGAGGATGGATTTTTGCTGCGAATCTAACGACATGCTAAACCAAACGGATGACTTTTCCCTTGTTTATTAACATGGTGGTCTCGAACTGCGCGACGATAGCACCTTTCTTTTCTTTCAGCACGCCGTGGGCTTCCAATGCCCCGTATTTCACGAGTTCGCGCAGCGCTGTTTTTCGGGCAAATGCGCTCATGTCTAAGTCTCGGGCAATCCATCGTTCCGCGAAGGGCAATCCGTCATAGGTTTCGGCACAAAAGTCTAATAGTTTTCGCGCGTTCACGTTTCGTATTCCGGGCACGAGTCCGTTGACTTCAAAAATTTCAACGATTCCTGCGTCACTAATGCGGCCGTTTCCATGAATGGATGCGAAGGGCTCCATCGCGTACGCTTGTCCGTTTTCTAACACATCGGTTTCTCCCGTGTCCACGTTGGGAATGGATGGAGAACAATGCGCCGTGTATTCGTCAATGCCGTGTCCGGATAAATTGGCGATGGGGTCCACGCCAAATGAACGTAGAGATGTTTCAATTGCTCGGCCAATGGTTCCCACTTCCACTCCTTCTTGGATGGTTGAAAATCCTGCTTCTAATGCGGCTTGCGTGGCGGTAATCAAATTTTTGGTTTCTTTTGTTTGAGCAAAATCAAGTGTAATCGCCGCGTCCACGAGATAACCATTTTTGTGCACGCCAATGTCGACTTTCAACACGTCGCCTGTTGACACGCGGGTTTCGTCTTTCTCGCTCGGAGTATAGTGTGCGGCCACATCATTCAAACTCAAATTCAATGGGAACGCAATTCCACATCCGTGTTTTTGAGTGAGTGCTTCTATTTCTTCTGCGATATCAAGCAGCTTCACGCCGGGCTGAATAAAGTCCCGCGCGCGCTTTCGGCACAATTCATGCACTTTTGCGGCGGTCTCATAGTTTTCGATGATTTTGGAGTCCATATGTTTCTCTTCACATGAACGAACTTAAACCTGTTTGTTTTCCCCCGCGTTCCAAGTCCGTGGAGTCAATTCCCAGTTCCGCAAATATTTTTTCCACCGCTGGGATGATTTGATTCTTCACGTAGTACTCGGCATCATAGTCTCCTTCTTTCACGAATTCGTCTAGTTCGGCGCGGTCGGAAATGCTTTTGCCATTTTTGGTGATGATGAATCCGAGCATTTGTCCCACAAAAATTTCTTTTCCTCTTTTTTGGGCTTTCAATGCGGCTGAAACGTGGGGTGCCGTGGTGTGATAACTCTCGGGTTTGCGCTGCAATTGCGTGAGTATCACGAGTTCTTTTTTGGGAACGTTTCCGGAGCGTAACCGTTTGATGACATCCATCACGGCATCGTGTGCCTTGTTGGGAGTTCCATTCACGAGTATTTCGTGGAGAACTTTCTTTTGTGTTTCGCGCGCGATAATGCTTACGTCCCTCCTCACGTATTCAAATCCAACAATCGTGAGTGCATTTTCGTTGTCCGCTAATGCGTATCTTTTTTTGGCCACGTGTCCTTCTTTCCGTGTTACAAATAGTCCCCGTTTGTAGAGTCCTTCGAATTCTAGTTCCATTCTTCCGGGTAATTTGGCATTGACTTTTTCGACGAATTTTTTGATATCATTTTCGGTTTTGTTTCTGGGAAGGAGTACGAACGCAGAGTCGGTGTCTCCGTATACGGGCGTGTATCCGTCTTCTTCCGCCCATTTGAGTGTTTGCCGGATGTAGTGTCTCGCCCACGCGGTGATGGCTTGTGCGGAGTCGCGGGAATACCATCTAAAGCGTGGATAGGCGAGCGTTCCGAAAAATGAATTCAAAACAATTTTGAGTGCTTGTTTTCGTGCTTTCAAAAACACTTGTTGGGGATCCTTCTTGGGGAGTGCGTCCATTTGTTTTTGTACCTCAATGCGTTGATCGAGAATTCGTTCGATTACACTGGTAAAGAGTCCTTTTTTTTGGGTGCAGAACCAGCTCCCATTGGGTGATTTGTTTTCTCCTTCTTTGCACACGTTGTGCGTGCAGTTCAATGCGTCCGGGGAGATGTTGTGCGATATCATGATGCTTGGATAGAGGGAGCGGAAGTCTAGCACCGCTAGGTTTTCGTGCAGTCCCGCAACGGGTTCTTTCACATACCCTCCTTCGATGGGGTTTTGCAACCGCCCTTCGACTTGTTCATCGGTGGGGGGATTTGGAAATAACACGTTTCGGGAAACGCTTTCGTGCATGAGGGTAGTTTCCACGAGTTGAGACGCGGATGCCCGGTTCACGTCGAATAGTGTTAATCGCACGAGTCGGGATATTTCTAATAACAATGGTAAAAATTCGTCTCCTAATCGTTTGGTGTATTGGGCGTCGGTGAGATTGTATTTCGCAAGTTTGTCTAATCCTTTTTGGGTTTTCCATGTTTCCCATATTTGCGTGTGGTTGAGTGTCTTTTCTCCTTCATTGAATACGGCTTTCATCACGCTTTCTAAATCCAATCGCGGCGATTTGAAGAATTGGAATCGTGTTAAAAGTCGAGCGAGTTGGTACACGTCCACGTGTTGGATGCCGTGTAATCGTGCTTCGGATTCGTTTCCTTTTCCGGTGATGATGGCGTGTCCGAATCCGAAATCTATTTCCACGTGATTTTTTTTGCTTCGTTCGATGATGAATGGGAAATCAAATCGGTCCCCGTTGTAGGTGTACAATACATCGATGTCTGAAACGTTGCAGAATGTTCGGAATCCTTCCAGCATTTTTTTTTCGTTCTCGCATGCTTGGGTAATTTTGTCCTCGTACGCGTTGGCCATGAATACTTTTTCTCCTGCACTGGTTGAGAGTGCGATGGAGATGATTTGGTCTTTCTCGGGTTGGGGTATTTTTCCGTTGCCGAATGTTTCAATGTCAAATGCGCCGGTGCGAAACGACGTGAATGATTCGTTAGTGAGTGTAATTTTTTTCACGTTTCCTTCATCATCGAGCGTGCATTCCACGTGTTGCGTGGGCGTGAGTTGTTTGTCTAAAATGTATCGTTTGGTATAGGGAATGTTGGCCTCCCTCAGGGTTTCGACAAAAGGGTATGCCTGTATTTTTTCGCGCGAGGGAACGAGTTGTCCAATCGTGGAGAATCCCATTTTGATGTAGGCTTTTCCTTCTTTCGTGACTTTTTCGACTAAAATGGGTTTGACTCCCCCGGGGAGGGTTTCATCCTTGAGTTGCTGGGTTATCTTTCCTACATCCGCGTTTTCGACTAATTGGATGTAAAAATAGGGGGGAAAATGGGGATCGGTTACTCGTTGGATAGGCCCTTTGCCCCCTTGCGTACGGATAAACAGGTCGATAACGCTCTTTCCACCTATTTCCCGTGTTTGGACGTCGAGGAGGGGTCCTTTTATCACGTTTAATGAACGAGGCATAGGCTTTTTTTAAGGGCCAATTTGTCTTTTAACCTATGGCCGACCCCTCCGCGTATACTTCCTCCAATACGGGTTCTCCCGCTTCCAAAGGGGGGGATTACTTGTTTTCCTTGAATCGGGACCTCAAGGCCCTGAATGCCTCTGTTTTAGTGATTACTCAGAAAATCAAGTTTTTGGTGAGGAATGAGAAAATCCTTGGAAGAAATCTCATTGTTATCAACAAGCGTGTGCGGGACATTCAATCCCAGGTCGCGAGTTCGGAAGCCCACGGCGTGTCGGATGAAGTGCGTGCATCCTTACAGGAATTGGATAAAAAAGTGGGGGCGCTTTCCCAGCGTTTGATTGAAGTCGAGGCCAAGGTGGATGATGTTGTTTCACGTTCGGCGAAAGAGGAAGAAGTCAAAGAGTTGAAGTATATTGTGGAAAACATTAATCCCCTGCACTTAGTCACCATGGAACAAGCCGAGCAAATGCTTGAAAAGAAAAATAAAAAATAAGTAAAATAAAAAAAACGCGTTCATAATTTAGCAAAGAAATCTTTCACCACGGGTTGCGAGTACGTGTCTCGTATCGTTGCACGATAATTTTTTCTCCCGGTGAGAGTGACCGCGGCTTCTCTTCCGCTCACCACGGATAGTTTTGCTTCCGCGAGAGCAACGATGCTGCGCGGCAAATCGATTTCGTGTGCGGCCGAGAACAAGAATCCCACATCCTGCGTGAGGCTTTGTGAGAATAATTGTTCCATTTCTTTGGCGAGAATGGGCTCATGTTTCGCGTCAAATAATTGGTTGGCTTCCGGCACCATGATGAGCGTTTTGACTCGCCCCGATACTCCTTTGCGGGTGTACATTTCATACACGCCCTTCAACACGGTGTACACGAGCAAGTTGCGCAGTTTGGGGGGCGTGTTTCGCAAACGTAAAACGCCTATTCTTCCAATGGATTGGAACCACGCCTTGGATATTTCTTCCGTGGGGTTGATTCCGTTGTACATGTTGGGGAATGTTTGATCGAGTAATGTGAACACGCGCATGAGCGATGAAATAGTGAAAGGGGCGAGATTTTCCGTTGGAGGAAGTTGTCGCAGTATTCCTTTGGCTTCATCGATGGAACTTACTTTGTGTTCGCGCAGGAAGCGAATAAGGTTTACTCCTAATTCGTGGGTGGAAATCCCAAGTATTTCGCACAAACTCTCCGGGTGTATCATGGATAATTCTAGTTTGAGGTTTTCTCCGGGCAAGAATTCTTTTAATGGAAAACCCACGGGGTCTCCTTCAATTTTTTGTTCTTTTAATAATGTTGAGAGTGGGTTGGGGGAGCGCATGCATGAGTATTCGTTTTCCCAGTCCACGATAACTAATGGGATGTTGGAGAATAATGCTCCTTCGGCAATGACCTGTAGCAAGTGTTTGCGATGCTCCACGCGTCCATTGAATATCGTTGAGCGTTTGAAGAAGACGATGGGTTCCTTGACCATGAGTCCATTCGTGGTTGTTCCTAATACGAATTCTCCGGGGAGCGCGCCCATATGTTGAGCGGCCGAATTGTCGGATGGTTTTCCGGAGTTGTTTGATTCGATGGCGTGTGCGTTGGTTGCGAGCAGGGGCATGAGCAATGGCATCGTGAAAAATGCCTCGCTCACATTTGAAGGAAATTCGTTCATGGTTTTGAGTTGCACATCGTATGCGCGTCCCACTTCAACTAATAACGAATGGCTCACTTCCATTTTTTTGAGGAGAATATCCGTTTGTTCTAATACGATGCTTTCTTCCCACACTAATGATACGGGCGCGGATCCTAACAAGAGGAATGTGTTCGTGTCATCGAGCAAGTGTTTCGTGACCACGATGACTTCTCGCGGAAGCGTTTGAATGAATCCATTCACATCACCGGTGGCCACGAGGGGTTGGTAGAATTCGCTCACGCACTCGGAAATGGACCCATTCTCATTTCGGAGTATTTGCACGTAAATCATTTTTTGGGGGTTCGTGTATATTTCTAATTCATAGTTTTGTAGTTCGCCCTTCATGAGCAGTGTCCACGGTCCTTGGGCTATTTTGAATAATGGCATAGCGTTTAACGTGCCGCGAGCACATGCTCGGGTTTTTATAGCACCCCTTGCTCGTATATAAAACCGCTTTTGGGGTTGTTATGGTTAATGAGGAGATGGTGCTGAACACCATTCAGAAGATGCGCGACGCTGGGTTGTCGGATGCGATTATTTCGTCCACGCTCGCGGACTTGGGACTCACTCCAAACCAAGTGCAAGGCTTTTTGTCCGGGCGCGGGAGTGGTTCTTCGTCCGCGCAGCCTGTTCCTGCTTCTCGTGGAATGAGTTCCATGAATAATCCTCGGGCATTAGAGCATGAGGAATTGGCTACTCGCACGAGTGAGAAGATTTTGTCTCAATTGGATGAGCGAGACGCGTTGGATAGTGACGTGGATGAATTGAAGGACAATATTACGCGTATTGCGTTAGAGCAGCATGGAGAGCAATTGAAGGACACGCACAACGCGGTCATGGAGCTGCATGATAAGTTTGATTCTACGGCAATGGATACGCTCAACAATCGTGTCATGAATATGAATGCGCGCATGGAGCAATTGAGTCGAGATGTGGTGGAGATTAAGTCTATGAGTTTAGCATTGCAATCATTGCTCCAGAAAATTTTGGAAGCGAATCAGCAATTATTGTTTGAGATGAAAAGCAAGAAGTGATTTTTTAGTAACTTTTCAAAGTAGTTTTTTGATTATCGTTTTTGATAAAACTTCATGGCAAACCAAAAAGGTTTGTCATGCCAGCAAACCATTGGTTTGCCTGGTTTCCATAAGTTTGTTTGGCAGGGTATTGATAAAACTTTTCTCAAAAGTTTTACTGGTGAACGTTTTTTGATCAAACTTTTTCCAAAAAAGTTTGTTTTACTTGCTGAAAATTTTTCCCAAACTATCAAGTATTTTGTTGGCAATGTCGCTAATCAATAGTCCGGGGTTTTTTTCTTTGACTTTCCATACAAAATTTTCCGTATCCTTGTATGATTTTGCTTTTCCGGGAACCAAGTGCTCATTTATTTTTTCAGCCGCTGCTTTTCCTACTGAATCATAGAATTTAGCAGGATATTTTCCCGTTAGTTTTTCGATTTCACTCATTTCTCCCGTGTACACGGCCTTTGCTTTCGTGTACGTGGAATGAATTCCCCGTCGCGTGGATCGTGCGGCGAAGGCGAATGAGTAGATCAATAGTGTCAATGCCGCGAGGATGACCCAGAATACTTGCTTCGTGTTGAATAGAATCACGACCACGATGAGTAAAATCAGGAGAGTGGAGGCTTTCATTTAGTATCCTCCCATTCCACCCATTCCGCCCATTCCTCCGCCGCCTCCGCCTCCTAATCCTTGGAGTGCGGCCATCATTTCGGGGCTCATTCCTTCGGGTTGTTCTTCCGATGGTTTGACTCCCACGAAGTAGGCTAAGACAACGAGTCCTATCGCGATGTAGAGCATTTCTCCTTGCAAGTCGCTTCCCAGCATGACGAATATGACGCCGGTGACAAGGGTGAGTAATATTCCTGAGAGGGAGCGCAGACTAATGAGTAGGAAAATGAGGATGGCGAGCGCGGCCCAGAGTATTTGGTATTGTACCGCGAATGCGAGCAGGAATATTGCCACTAAATAGGTGAACGTGTCCATGTTTTTTTCGCCCCGTTTTCGTGTTACTTGTCAAATGCTCCTATTTTTGCAAAGATGTCTTTTCCAAATGTGGCGAATGCCCATAATGCAACGAGCAGCCAAACCAAATCGGGGAATTGGTAAAAAGTCAGAAACATGATGATGATAGCCGTTACCAGTGCGAGCTTTGCGCTTCCCACATTTCCTTTGGCCCAATTGTATATCCAGATGAAGATGAAGATGGATATGGCTAAGTGAATGCTATCTCCCAGCGCGTCATAGATGATCATACGTATTTCGAGCCAGAACCCCTATTTAATGCCCCCTCGTTGAGCATGTTTACGTGTGAAAAGCGGGTTTTATCGGTCGTATATTCGGCCGTGCATCTTTTGCTGGTGCCTAAACCACGCTTCCGTGACTAAGGATTGTCCCGTGGGGGTGGGGTATTTTCCCGTGAGGCAGGCCGTGCAAAGTTGTTGCGCATCAATGCGGAGGGCGCGGTATAATCCCTCCATGGTTTGATAATGGAGTGAGTCGGCTCCTAATTCTTTGGCAATGCACCCCATTTCTTCCGCGTTGAGCGACACATTTTCGCGCGTGGATTCCTGCGCGGCGTGTTTGGCGGCGATGAGTTCGTTGAACGTGGTCATGTCGATTCCATAAAAGCACGGGTTGAGAATGGGCGGGCATGATATTCGCGCGTGGACACTCAACACGTGTCCTTCTTCCTTGAGTTTGGTGACTAATTCGCGCATTGTGTTCCCGCGCACGATGGAGTCTTCCACTAAAATAACGTTTTTTCCTTCGATCGCGCTCTTGTTTATCGTGAATTTTTCTTTGACTTTGTCCTGCCACTTTCCTCCTTCAATGAATGTTCTTCCCACATACCGGTTGCGCAACAATCCTTCTTTCGCGGGCAGTTTGAGTGTGTACGCGTATCCATCCGCGGCGGGTTTGCTCGTGTCCGGAATGTTGACCACGACAAAATCACTTGGATTCGTTGATAGTTTTTCGGCGCGAGCGAGTTCTTCTCCTAATCGCCATCGTGCCTCATACACGTTGCTGTTTTGCATCGTGCTTCCCGCGGAGGCAAAATACACCCATTCGAACATGCAGTGGGAGACTTTTTGCGTCGATGGAGCGAATCGCGAATGGATGAGTTTGTTTTGGCTGAGTTTAATGAGTTCTCCCGCGCGCAAATCGGTTACACCATTTTTGACAAATGGGTGTAATGCGACACTTTCACTAGCGGCGAGGAAAAAGTCCGGTGTGTCAACGTAAACGAGGGGTTTGAATCCGTGTTTGTCGCGCATCACGCATAATTCTCCGTGCGCGTTTACGTAGACAATGGAATAGGCTCCATCGGCGCGTTCCGCGACATGGGTGAACATGTTTTCCAGCGTATTCGGTGTTTCTGTTCCGGTGTGGTGCGCGAGTAGGTGCATCAGCACTTCCGTATCCGTGTTCGTGCGGAAATGGTATTGGTTTTCTTTCAACTCGTTTCGTATCTCGGGAGCGTTGGCGATGTTTCCATTGAATGCGAAGGAGAACCATTTCCATAATCGCGAGTGCACGCGTTCAAATGGCTGCGCCACGTCGCATGATTCGCTTCCGCTGGTGGCATAACGGACGTGTCCGATGCCTATTTTTCCCGTGTAATCATTCAAGAGTTTGGTTGCTTTTTCTTCATCGCTAAGTTGGAATACTTCATTCACTAATCCATTGGCCTTGTACGTGCGCAATAATTCAGGGTGCGTGTCATCATACACCGTGAATCCGGCGGATAATTGTCCGCGGTGCTGTAATTGTAACAACATTTTTTGGAGGAAAAACAATGCTCCTCCCTCCGGATAGTGGGAGGGGTCTTTTTTCAAGTACACGGCTGCAATCCCGCATTCTTCACGGGGGTGATCATCGCGGGGGGAGTTAGCCATACGAATGAAACGCCCCGGATATTCTTAAATTGCCTTGAAAATGTGTCAAAACACGATTGATTATGTAAAAATGTCTCGGAGAAGCCGTACAATTATCGAGTTTAAAAGCCCTGATTGAGTATCCAGACCATGCGCTCCTTCACGCACAGTACTCCTTTGATGGGTGTCCTCCTCACGGGGCTTTTGTTCGTAGCAATGGCATATTCAGGGGTTGCTCAAGAAGTGGTTGAGACCGCTGCCGAAGTGGCGGATGCTATTTCATCAAGCGATATTGTGGTTGATTCGGTCTCTCCTGATTTTTCAGTGATTGCACCATTTGATGGGGATGTTGTTTCGAATTCGCTGATGGTGATGATTCTTCCTGCATCACCGGATGCGATTACGCAGGCATACACCACCCTAACGTTTCGGGACCCGATTGATGGCAGTGATAAAAAATATCGGAATGATTTATCATCGGCTGATAATTGGACAACCGCATTTGATTCTACTCTCATCCCCAATGGAAAGGCACGCATTGCGATGCACCTTTGTATTAATGTCGTGTGTGCGGACAAAGAAGTTGATGTGAGTATTGACAATACGCCCGCACCTGCATCATCAAACACGAATGAAGCGAATGCCGATATTTATTTTCCGGAAGTGAATGAGAAAGATCCTCTCTCCTCCGAGACGAATGATCCTGTTCCGGTTGAACCATCCGATACTGGCACCTCGACTTCCATTGATCCTGCGCCTGTTGAACCGGTTCCTATTCCATTGGTTATTTTTACTCCTTCGAATGTTGCGGGGGCGTTTCTCATTTTTGATTCGAAGGGAGAATTGTCTGCCCGCACGTCGGGTGATTCGGTGGAGTTGCCCGTGGGAGAATATTCGGGTGAATTTGAATTTTTTAATCGATTAATCTCCAACATTAGTATTGGTTCATTTTCTCTTGCTGAAAACGCGGTTGGAATTTCTTTTTTTGATGATGCGGTGACGCAGCGTTTTTCGATTGGGGGCAAATCATTCCAGCCGGTGGCGAGCACGGGCATATCATTCGGCGTCAAGCATGATGGAGCGAGCATTGCGTGGGGAAACACTCCTGAGTCGCTGGACCTTATTTGGTGTACGAATTGGAATCGAAACGCTTCCACATGTGATGATGGAGAAATCATCTCCAAGATTTCTGACAGTAAAGAAGTGATTATCAAAGATCGCGAGGCCGTTTTTGTTGTAGCCAAACCGCTGGGTGACACGAATCCGGGGGCGGGCGAGCTTCGATTGGTTGTTCCTTCCAACATTGGTGGTTTTTTTTCATGGACGGATGAAGTTGGAAATATTTTCTCCTCGCGCGGAGAGGCCGTCGAGTTGCCGCAAGCATCGTATGATGTGAACATGGAATTGTCTTCCTCGGCTATTTCGCAACTATTTTTCGATAACATGGTGCTTGATCACAATGGGACAATGGTGCAGGTTATTCCCATTCTCACTTCCGCGAGGGGAGTGCACATTACGACAGTGAATATTGATTATCCTTTTGAAAATGGTTTTTTTACATTGGATCCGGATTTTAATGCGAGTAATATCCAGAAGTGTTCGTCGTGGGATCCGGTTGTTCAGATTTGTTCGGGTGAATGGAGTAATACTGATTTTTCACTCGCGCGTGGTCTTACTGCTTACCAGTTTTTTCCGCGGAGTGATTCCGCAGAACCTTCTCCTCCGGATGTGTCAAACATTCCTCTCTCGGAGCGGCAGCAGCTCAAGAATTTGATTGAGCAGCTCAAAAAATTATTCAAGAATAGGCAATACTATATTTCAGATTTGGATCATTCCTCGTCGCCGGTTCTTTCGTCGTTGTTTAAGAAAATGGAGCTCTCCCTCGAATGCGGTGTTCCGGCAAAACCAACAATCTCGGATGCGGACCGAGTTCCGGAAGATAGCAACGCGGCAGCGGATGTGATCGTTCCATCACTTGAGGCATCGGTGGATGAATCGCCTTTCGCCACCAACGCAGTGGAATCCCCCGCGATTCTCGTGCAAGAGACGAATGAAAACGCTTCTCCCGTTCAAGTGGATTTGCTCCCGGGAGAAAATCCATTAGAGAGTGCGTGGGAGGATGTTTTTCCAGAGAAGTTTAATGGCAAGCAAGAAGAAGGAATTCTCTCCTGCGACGGTGTCACATTGTTGAATGAGTTTAGGGATGTCTTAGATAGTGTGGATGATGAAAACACCACTTACTTGGGAGATCTGGGCCCCTACACGAAGCAGACGCTCACGCTTTCTAATTTGAATTCGGTTCCCGTGACGCGCATGGTGAATGTTCGTTTCATTCTTCCTAATCCAAAGCTTGCTACTGAAAATAGGACCATGGAGCCTTTTTCGTTGTACCAGTTGATTAAGACGGAAGAGGTTGAGCTCGTTAAAGATGTGAACGTGGACGCGAATACCATGGTCACTGAAAAAGTGGTTCAAAATCATGAAGTGGAATTCATTGACTCGCAGGAGGAAGTGGATGGTTCGTATGATTGGGAGGATTATTGGCACGCGGGAGTATATCCGATTGGTCTCGTTCACCGTGCGAATAATCGAATGGTGTTGGACACACTCTTGACGATTTCGCTACTCCCGAATGAGACTAAAATTATTGATCCTATTTTTGAGTTGGCTGAAACCCCTGCGTTTACGGCGGCGTGGGATGGCAACAGCAAATTTGATTTCATTGGTGGCGCGAGTGATATTAATGGAGTACTAATCCTCGACTTAGACAATAATGGCGTTCCTAATGACATGATTATCACGGCTCCCTTTGCGGACACGAATGGTAAGTTTGACAATGGTGTTGTTTACGTGATTAAGGATTTCAATAGACAGACTGATATTAAGGGCTTGGGTAATCCGGATAATTTTTCTATTGCATTTGCCGCGCCATTCACGGCAGACATGTTGGGAAGAGGATACTTAGCGGCTATTCCGGGTTCAATCGGCGTTCAAGTGTACAACACGGATGGTAATGCGTATGCGAATGATTTGATTATTACGGCCACACGCTCGGACGCGAATAACGCCGGAAAAACAGATGCGGGTGCGGTGTATTTGATTAAGGATGTTGATCGCAAAACGGGTTTTAGGAGTTTGTTGGATACAACCAGTTTTGATGCCATGTGGACGGGTTCCAGCGCCTCCGACTCTATTGGTGGAACCAATGGTGGTAATGGAATCATTGTGGCTAATTTAGATGGAAATTCATCCGCGAATGATTTGATTATTTCTGCCTATAACGCGCTTTCGGGTAAAGCAGGGAATGGTTCGGTGTACATGATTCTGGATATTAATCGTAAAGTAGGAAGATATGATTTGAATCACACGCAAAGCTTTAATGCGCGGTGGGATGGTAACGCGTTTGTCGCCACGGAAAACTTGGGAAGCACCAACAATAGTGGACAGGGCGTTCAAATAGTCAATATTGACAAGAATACGATTGCGAATGATTTGATGATTGTTTCGTATTTAGCGGATTATAATGGTAAAGCAGATTCGGGAAATATTTACATTATTAAAGATATTAATCGCCGGTCCGGAATTCTTCCATTTTCGAGCACGGCTAATTTTGATGTCATGGTCACGGGCGGAGGATTAGCGGCGGGAACGGGTGCCCAATTAGGGAGCACGAATGGTTGGGGTAATGCTGCGCGATTCTATGATATGAATGGTGATGGTTTCGTGAATGATTTGTTGTTGACGAATTATCAGGCTGATTTTAACGGAAAGACTAACAATGGTGCAATCTGGTTGATTAGTGATATTAATTCCAAGTCCGGCGTGATTGATTTGAACACCACGAGGGGGGGACTGTATAATGCACTGTACTATGGCGGAGCCCTCAACGACCAAATTGGCGCATACAATACCGCGTATACGCTTCCAGGAAATCCGGGCGAAACCGTTTTAGTGGTTAATTTGGATGGAAATGCCACGGCAAATGATTTGATTATCATCGGCGATGCGGTTGATTCGAATGGACTTGCCAACGCGGGGGCGGTGTACTTAATCAGGGATATCAACGCCAAACCGGGAACATTTGATTTGAATAATGGAAACGTGTTTAATGCTCGTTGGTTGGGTGCCGTCGCACAGGATTTTTTGGGGTATAATGATTCCATCAACACGGGCGTTCAAGTCGTGAATATTGACAACAATTTGTACGCCAATGACTTGTTGATTGGTTCTACTTTCACGGATATTAATGGTAAAACGAGCTCGGGCGGAGTGTATTTGATTCGTGACATTAATGCATTAAATCCCGGGCTGTACGGTAATCGCCGCTACCTTGGAAATTTGGATCATTTTAATGCTCGCTGGAATGGCGGCGCGGGTGATTTGCTTTCAGACAATAACTTGAGTGGTCCTTCAATTATGGTCATTAATGCCGATGGTAACGCGTACGCGAATGACTTGTTGATTTCCGCGAGTTCGGCGGATGTGAATGGTTGGACGGACAATGGTGCCGTGTATTTAGTGTTGGACGTGGATCGAAATGGTTTAACGGGCGTTTTGTATGATTTCAATTCCATTGCCCGCGGAACGTACAAAACTCGTTTTAGTGGGAGAAATAATTTTGACCAGTTAGGGGATACGAATCGCGGCGGTCCGGCAATGATCGTGGCGAATATCAATAACACGGCTTCCGCGAATGATTTGATTTTGGTTAGTCCAAAGGTTGACACGCATAAACGCGATGCTGGAGCAGTAACGTTGTTTATGGATATTAATTCGTTGGACTTGAATGTGGGTATTGATAACAACCTCATGCTCTATCACCAGTGGAGGGGCGATTTGAATTCGGATGCGGTGGGTGATGGTAACGTTCAGAACACGAGTGTATATTTGGTCAACACTGATTTGAATACGCGTGCAAATGATTTGATTATTTTATCCGCCAATAAGGATGCGAATGGGTTGATTAACAATGGAGCGGTATTCTTTATCAAAGACATTTCGACCGCGCGAGAGGGCCGGGGTTCGTTGACGTTTGTGTTAAACCAACCAGGTTTTGATGGTAATTCGGTTCGCGTGGGGGGCGATATTAATGTTTCGGCTCGCGCCACGTGTATTCTTGCTAACTGCGGAATTGTATCCAGCTCCGTTCAATACTGTAAGAACGACCTCAACACGATTACGTGTGCAAGTTTTATTGACATGAATAATGATAGTGCGAGTCCGCTGTATGTTACTCAAGGCAGTGTTACCGTCATGAGCGGACCGATTACAATAGATCAAGCATTTGATGTTAATTGGACGATTCGCGGAAGTGATGTGAATAGTTATATGATTCGCGTCATTTCTCGCGGTGCCAATGTTACAAACGCCACTTCTACTGAAAGACGATTAGTTGTCGAGCCTGTAAATTCATCTGATTTGCAATTGAATTACACATTTTCGGCAAGGCTTTACGGTTTGGTTAATGATACGATTGGTTACACTAATTTCAGCCGCGACGGGGTGAACATAGTTAATGTGGATAACGGTTCGTATGCCAATGATTTGATTATTACGGCTCCCTTCGCGGATGTAAATGGTAAGGCGGACAGTGGGGCTATTTATTTGCTCAAGAATATTGACCAAAACACAGGATTAATCGACTTGAATCATTTTACGCAGAGTTTTAGTGCCCGTTGGAATGGGGGCGCAGCCAATGATCGTATTGGAGACATGAATGGTTCCGGCCAAGGATATCGTTTGGCCGACATGGATGGAAACGGTTACACGAATGATTTGTTGATTGGTGCACCGTTTGCGGATGCGAATCAGAAAACCAATAATGGGGCGCTTTATTTGATTAAAGATATTGACAAAAAGGGCGGTGCGTTTGATTTGAATATTCCCACGAATTCTTCGCTTCGTTACACGGGAAATATTACGGGTGACGCCCTTGGTTTTGTGATGGGTGGCGGAAGCGGAATGAGTTTGTCCAACATTGATGGGAATGGGGTGTTGAATGATGTATTAGTTGGTGCGACGTATGCGGATGCTAATGGTAAAGTGGACACGGGACGTATTTTCTTGCTGCGTGACATTAATCGTTTTGATGGATTGCGGGATTTGAATAACACTACTTTCTTCAGCGCCGCATGGAATGGAGGAGTGGTGCGTGAAATACTCCCTCATAATTCGCGTGGTTTGCCATCATTTTCGGATGCGATGCAATTGGTAAACGTCGACCAAAATGCGTCGGCAAATGATTTGCTCATTACGGTTTCGCAGGCGGACATGAATGCTAAATCCCGCGTGGGAAAAATTTATTTGATAAAAGACATCAACGCGAAAGCGGGATCATTTGATTTGAATAATACTAATTTTTTCAATTATGCGTGGAATGGTCCGATGGCCGGTGATGAAATTGGTTTCACCTCATTAAATGGTCAAGGGGTTCAATTGTTTGACTTGGATGGGAATGGGTACGCGAATGATTTGTTGATTACGGCATCATTTTCTGATTTGCGAAAAAGTAATGGGGGTGCCGTGTATATGATACTCGATATTGATCGGAACACGGGTGGTATTCGTGATCTCAATCAACCGTCATTCTTTAATGCGGCGTGGTCAGCGGTGAACGCGTCCGACCTGATTGGTGACACGAGCGGGAGCGGCAATGCGGTTCAAATTGGAAACCTGGATGGCAATGCGAACGCGAATGATTTGGTGTTGAACGTGCCGCTGGAAGACTATAATAGTGGAACCAACAACGGCGCCGTGTACGTGATTCTGGACATCAACAAGAAAGTGGGTCAGCAGGATTTGAATATTCGTACGAATTGGAATGCTAAATTTTATGGGTTGACTGGAAATTTGCTCGGGGACACGGAAAACGTTACATACACGTTCTCGGATGCTAATGCGAAAGGTGTTCTCATTACGAACGTGGACGGGAATACTTTTTCCAATGACTTGTTGATTGGCAGCGCGCTGCATGATTTCAATAATAAAACGAATGTGGGTGGAGTCATTTTGATTCGCGACGCGAATAGTGTGGCAGAGCAGCGTCTCATTTTGAATGATTTGAATTATTCCGCGGGTTGGAGCGGCGGGGTGGCGTCGGATTATTTGGGGGACACGAATCGTTCAGGCCCTGGTTTCCAAGTTGGCAATTT
This sequence comes from Candidatus Iainarchaeum sp., assembly GCA_016867455.1. Taxonomy (GTDB): domain Archaea; phylum Iainarchaeota; class Iainarchaeia; order Iainarchaeales; family VGJJ01; genus VGJJ01. The sequence goes on from VGJJ01000002.1 coordinate 33,304, forward strand.
TGACGGGGGATCATACGCCAATGATTTGGTTATTTCGGCACCGAGTGCGGATGTGAATAACAAGAATGATAATGGTGCCGTTTACGTGATTAAAAATATTGATACGTTCCGCGGGCAACGAGACTTGATTGCTCCTGTAAAATATGATGCCCGCTACGTTGGACAGGGTTCCCTTGATTATTTAGGTGAAACGGTTTTCGGCGGCTTTGGTGTTCAGATTGTTAACGTAGATGGCAACGCGTACAGTAATGATCTTATCATTACTGGCGCACGTGCGGATGCGGGTTTTATTAGAGATTCGGGCGCCACTTATTTAGTGAATGAAATTCAGAATGATGTGAATGATAATGATTTTGCCAATAATAATAATTATACGTGGAGATGGCGCGCATCCTCTACCAATGCGTATTTAGGCCAGACGTTCAGCAATGCCCGCGGTGTTCAAGTCACTAATATTGATAATGGTTCCACGACCAATGATTTGATTGTCATTGCCGCGTATGATGATGTGAATGGCCGCACCAACTCGGGAGCGGTTACCCTCATTGAGAATATTTCATCGGCATCCACGCTGGATTACACGTTTGCCGTGCTTCTTCCTTCGTCTGGTTGCACGAATGGAAAGGGAAATATTACTGGGGGAACCACGTGCCAGCGGGCGTGGATTGAACCGTTGGTTGATTTGAATGGCACTACCACTGAGACAGGATTAGTCCCGGAAGGACAGTCAACAATAGATGCTACGTCTCCCTTCTTTCGGATTGATAATCAGTCCACGAGTTCGACGAGTTTCACTATTTTGTTGGATTTGAATCAAGCATATCCTGCAGAATACACCCTAAAAGCAAGTCAATTATTTTCGGGTTGGGAATCCACCTGTTCTGGGACCCCGTCAACCGGTTGTATTACCTTAACCACCACTCCCACGAGTGTGGGCACCGCCACGTATTCGGCGGGAACCAATGATTTGAGCATCTTTTTCTTCGGTGATTTCAGCAGTGCGAACGCTGGACGAGTTGATCGTAATGTGGATACGAATTATACTCCGTGATGGATGGGATCATGAATGAAAAAAATGAATAATTGGCGGATGGATTCGGCAAAAAATTCGGCGTGGCCGCGCATGGCAATAATGGTTATTGGAATAATAGCATTAGTCATTGTTTCGTGGTTGGGTTGGAATTATTTTTCCTCTTCTCAAAATCAATCATTGCTTGTTCAAAATTGTTCATCCATTAATCGCGAATCCTATGGGGTGAATCCGGTTATTTTTGAAGAACTTCCTTCCCCGCCGGCGTGTTTTTACACGGTGGTAGATGCGTTTCGCAGTGGTGATTTTTTGAATCCATTCTTTTTTGATAAAACGTATTATTTGCAGCCGGAATTTTTTCCATTATTTGAGAGAGAGGGTCTTGCAGCGTGGAAATATCCTTCAGCGGGAGTGTGGGGAGCCGTAGGGTATGGCGCACACCCCTCGAGTTTATCCTTTTCTCTCCTTCCGGGGCAGCGTATTCGTACTCGTTTGTTTATTTTTTCGAGCATGGGTATTCGTACGTATCAGGGAATGAGAATAGCTCCCTTTTTTCCAAACCCTGTGGATGAGGCGCATGTTACTATTTCTATTCTCGGGAAAGCGGGCAATGGTTTTATTGTGGGGCCCAATTTTCCTAAATTTAGTAGCATGTGGGTGCAGCCGGTAGATATTGAAATCAGGGCTGCTGAAAATATTCCTCCTGAAACCTTGCGCGCGCGGCTCGTGGTTAAATCACCTGAATCGGCTACAGACGAGCAGGGAATAGAGAAGTATGGTAGTAATTATTTTCCTGCCACTGCGTATGTGGGAGAGCGGTCTCCGGCGGAGATTACTATTACTATTCTTCCAGAGAAATAGGTTGATGATTAAAAAAAATGAATGATGGGGCGAGAATAATGGTTATTCTCGTCCGCCGACTAATCCTGCGGCTTCTTCTAATCGATTTCGTCGTCCGCGGAATTCTCTGCGTTTGCGTTTTTGTCCTTGGTCCTCGGATTCTCCGTCTTTCAAGGGGTATTCGAATTCTTCGATTGTTTTGGGAAACGCTTCATCATTGGGAATGTTTCCGCTGGCTTTCAAGTATTCTTTTGCCAAGAGCCAATATACTAATGCTAGTGACTTGCGTCCCTTGTTGTTGATGGGGATGGCAATGTCGATGTTGGCGAGCGAGTTGTTTGTGGAGGCGAGTGCCACGACCACGGCTTTGGCTCGTGCGGCTTCGGCGATGGCTTGTGCATCGGACTCGGGTTCGGTGATGATAACCACTTGCGGTTGGATGAATTCTTTTCCTTGTGGATTAGTGAATGTTCCCGGCACAAACCTTCCAGTGAGTGCTTTTGCTCCAATAGCGTTGGCGAATTCTTCGGCGGGTGTTTTTCCATATACTTTTCGTGAGACCACGATTATTTTTTTGGGAGAGTATTTGGACAAAAACAATCCTACTTGTTTTACTCTCTCGTCAATGACTTGTACGTCCAACACTTTCAATCCGTCTTTTCGCTGCTTGTAGATGTATCGGGACATGTCTCCTGACTTGAATCGGGTGCCAATGTGTGCTCCCGTTGTGAGATATTTTTCGATTACCGGATTGGTGGCAACCACTTGTTGCGTGTTTTCGTCCATTTTTTCAGTCATTGTTGTCCCTCATTTTAAGCATTATATTTGAGCACGTCATCCATGACATCCACGTGTGCGAGGAGCATGCGTCGGCAGCAGTAGCGGGTGATTCCCATGTGTTGGAATATCTCGTCCAATTTTTCTCCTTTCTTCATGCGTGACTTCATCTCTTCGTAGTGCCCCGCAATGGGTTTTCCGCAGGAAAAGCATCGGACTGGGATAATCATGGTTGTTCCACCTCGTTTTCTCCGTTTATCGTTTCGAATGCTGCTTCTTTCTTCGAGCCTTGGGTCCAAGAGGTTTCTTGGGTTCAGTACGTCGAGGATCGTCAACGAGCAACATTCGGTCGTATTCTAAGTATCGTTTGCGGAGTTTTTCATCCCCCGTGTATTCGACTAATGCTTTGGCAATAGTCCCGCGTGCGGCGATGGCTTGTGAGATGGGTCCGGACCCGTGAACGTGTACGGAGATGTTGACTCCTTGGGCTGCCTCTCCTGCAAGGACGATTGGTTCTTGGATGAGTGCGCGCAGCGATGCGGGTTCCACGAGTTCTAAGTTTCGCGTGTTGATGCGTACAACTCCTTTTCCCGCGTGGATAGTGGCTTGGGCGGTGGCCTCTTTCTTTTTGGCTTTGAATAGTGTTTGTTTTTTTCGCTTAGCCATGGGTGATCATTACTCCTTGATTTCGTTGTATCCTAATGCGTTGGCGAGTTTTAACACAGTGGTTGTTCCTTTGGTCTTCGTGTTTTGGGCCTCGTTCATTCCCTTGAATGTTTTTCCCTCATATTGGGCGGGTTTTCCGATGAATGTTTTGAGTCGGCGCATGGCTTCGACTCCGCGTTGCGTGCGGTGGGGGACCATTCCTTCAATGACTTCTCTCACAATGCGATCGGGCACGCGTGAGAAGCGGGGTCCTGTTTCAGGGTTTCCGCGGGGTCGTAAATCGAGTCGTGTTTGCCATAGTTTTTGTAGCACAACGGGGTTTCCCGTAAATACTGCTTTTTCGGTGTTGATGACAACCACGCTTTCTCCGCGCAATAATTCTCCGGCGACTAAGCTGGCGAGTCGTCCGACAATCATGTTGTTTGCGTCCACGTATTTTGTTTCGCGTGCAGGCGCCTTGCTGGTTGAGCGTGTTTTGGTTGTTTCTTTTTTGGCAGTCATGTTATTTCACCAGAATCATTTTGGATGCGGGAACTTTTTGTTCGACGATTTCATTCAATGTCATGGCTTTTCCTTTGGCCGCGAGGATTTTTTTCTTGGCGGTTTCCGAATAGGCATATGCGGCCACGTGCAGGGGGGCTGATAATTCTCCCTTGGATAATACTTTTCCTGCTACGACGAGTATTTTGTCCTTGTAGAGCGTGCTCATTTTTTCTAAGTGAGCTAAGCTGACTTCTGCCCGTTCACGTGTGGAAACACCCATGAGGGCGGTTAATACTCCGTAGGCGTTTTCGTTGCTTGCCTTGCGGTGCTTATCGAGTTTCACGATGAGTTCGCGCGTGCTTGTTTTGGTGGGTCCGGTTCGTTTCATAATGATCAGTTGTTGGCTGCGTTTTTTTGAGCGTTTTTCTTTTCCATTAACATTTTTTCCGTTTTTGATCAAACTTTTTTTGAAAAAGTTTGTTTTGATTAAACTTTTCTCAAAAGTTTATGCAGGAGACAGGATTCGAACCTGTGAAGGCACTAAGCCACGGGATCTTAAGTCCCGCCCCTTTGACCGCTCGGGAACTCCTGCGATGGGTAAATCAACAGGGTTCCGATGCGATTAAGAAGCCTCCTTTTTTACGCGTTTTTTTAGAGCCCCTCCTTGATTTGTTCCATGAATTCGTCTGCTTTTGTAGAGATGATTTCGCACGCGGTGTGGAGTATTTCTTTCGTGGAGAGTGCTCCCGTGCTTTCCATCATGAGGATGAATCCCGTGTCATCGGCATCCACTTGGATGTTTTGGCTCCCGCCTACTTCTTCGCAGGCGCCGCAGAGTGTACAATCAGCTTCTTGCGTGATGGAGAGTTTCTTTCCTTTGACTTCGATTATTTTGACGGGGCAGCTGGCAGCGATTTTTTGCATCGTGTTCGCGTCAATGGTATCATTAATCGTGAATGTGGGGAGTGCTCGGAATCCGATGACGCAGGGTTGGTATTTGGCGTGGTCTTTTCCTATTCCCACGACGGCCTCTCCTTCAATGCGTATGCGTTGATCCGCCTTGAGTTTGGTGAGGAGGATTTTTTTGTCTAACACGTCTACTACGGCGTCGTTGAATTTTATTTCTGATGAGTACACGGTTCCCGGTCCCGTGGCGTCGAGGGAGAATTTTACTTTGTCTCCTAATCGGTATCCCTTGGCGTCCATTTTGATGGGGATGAGTCCGAGTCGGTGTCCTAAGAATTCGTCGAACAACACGCCGTTGTTTTCGTAAATGCCCAATTCTTCAATGGCGAGGATGGGGACTTCGCTCATGGATACTCTTCGGAGTGCGTTAATTGTGGCGGTGCTCGTTCCTTTAATCAAAACGTGGGCAGTATTTCCTTTGTCTTGAAGCACTTTCACTGCGTTTCGGGCCATGGTTTCTCCTCCAACTTTTGATAAACGTTTGATCAAAAACCCTCTTGGGGGTTTTAGTCAATCAATCATCAAACTTTTTTGCTCCTGTGTTTTTTCTTCTTTCGTGTTCCATCGTGCGGTGTCGGCGTGACGTTTTCGATGGAGATGATTCTCATTCCGTTGCGCGTCAGGCTGCGGATGGCGGCTTCTGCACCTTGTCCGGGGTTGCGGGGTCGAATTCCACCTTTGGCGCGTACGCGCACATGCACCGTGGAGATTCCTTTTTCGCGTGCTTTCTGCGCGATCGTCTCGGCGATTTTCATGGCGGCGTAGGGGCTGCCTTCTTTGTGTTGTGTTTTCACCACGACTCCACCCGAGCATTTGGCGAGGGTTTCTGCTCCCGTCAAATCCGTTAAGAGGATAATCGTATTGTTGTGCGTCGCGAAAATGTGCACCAATCCTACTTTGTTTTCTTTGTCAGCCATGGTGAATCACTTTCCTTCCTCTGCTTCTTGGGCTGCTTCGGCCGCTTCGGGAGAGATGGGGTTTTCTTCCTGTTCTCCGGCGAGTTTTGTTTCGGTTCCCGCGGGTTCTCCTCGCATTTGGGCAAAGTCTTTAGCCAATTGTTTGGCGTCCTTTTGCTTTTGTTGAGGGGATTGCAGCACCATGGGTTTTCCGTGATACGTAATCGTGGCTTCTTCGTCTTTGCTCACGAAGAAGGATGGCACCGTTACTTTAGTTCCGTTCACTGAAATGTGTCCGTGCGTGATGAATTGTCTCGCTTGCTTGGGGCTATTCGCGAGGTTTTTTCTCCACACGATGGTTTGTAATCGTCTTTCGAGGAATGATTCCAGGGAGAGGGATAGAACATCCTGCAGTGCGGGTTTTCCTCGCATGACACCCATTTTGATGAGTGAATCCAATAGTTCTTTTTCTTTGGCTGCGCGTTTTTCTAATGGCAATGCTAACACGTTCTTAGCGTTGCGTCGCTTCGCTCGAAGAGTGGCTTCCATTCCTCTGATTTCACGCTTGTTGCGTAAACCATAGAGTTGTCGGAGATTGCGTTCCGTCTCCAAGAGTTTCTTGTCCCATGGCTTCTTGGGAGTTCCGTATTTTTTGGTTGCGAATTTTGGGTCACCCATGATTGTTCACCTTTACTTCTTTCCTTCTGCTTTCGCGGGCGCGGCCGGTTTGGCTTCGACTTTCTTTTCGACTCCCACTGAAGATCCTCGTTTTCTTCCACTGGTGCGGGTTCGTTGTCCTCGTACCGTGAGTCCGAGCGAGTGTCGCAATCCCTTGTAGGATTTGAGTTTCTTCATGGTTTGTAAATCGTTACGTATCGCGAAGTCTAAATCGTTCATCACTAAGTGAACGTTCTTTCCTTCGTGCATTTTACTCCTGTTGGTAGTCCACGCGGGAATGCCGTGTTTCTGTGGAGCGAGCACGATGGCTTCGAGTTGAGCGTCCATGCTTTCGGGCAATTGTCCTAATGGTGTGTTGTAGGAAATGTTGTGTTCTTTTTGGAATTGGTAGGCAATCATTCGTGCCATGCGGATACCGATGCCCTTTATTCCGGTCAATGCACGATAAATGGGAATGCTTCCGTTCAAGTCTTTGTTGGCAATACGCACAATGTATCTAATTTCGGCCATGATTTATTCACCCTTTCCTAGCATTTTTTTCAAATCGTCTCGTGTGTGGTTTGCGTGCACGTTCAACACGTTTGTTGTTGGGAGCAAGTGGTTCACGTTGCATTTTCCTTTCTTCGTGTACATTCCTTCCACCATCGCGAATCCGTTTTTGGCGTCTTCAATGATGATGACTTTTTTTCCGGCGTCGCGTCCAGTTGTCTTGTAGCAGACTCTTCCTTTCGTGTAAACGTTTGACATAGTGTTATTTCACCTGCTTCTCAATTTGTTTCATATAATTGCGAATGGAAATATCCGTGTCGGACATTTTTTTGATGCCTGCATCGACTTTGGCTACTTCAGTAATAATGATTCGTTTGCACGTGTTGCATAAAATTCCGCTCATCATGCCGGTCGGTCTACGCTGCGTTTTGGATATTTTGGCCATGCGTGAACGATTGGCTCCGTGGGCGACTCCGTGCAATACGGCATTGCAGTTGGCGCAGCGGAGTTTTTTGTGTTTTTTTCCTTTGGTAATCATTCGCGTGGCTTTGGCTGTGCGTCGGAAGCCGCGGAGTTTTCGTCGTTCGGATTTGGATGGCATATTATTGTTTCACCGTCATTGTTTGTTTTTTTTCGAGATGATTATCATACGTGTTGAGAACGTGGTTCACAACCATGGAGATGAGGAAGCTGCACAACACGTAGAACCAGAACCAGTCTCCCTGCGCCCATACCATGTTGAGCGGGTAGAATAGTTCGATTTTGGTTCCATTGTAGGCGTGGGAGACCAATCCAAATAGGGGGAGAAAAACAATCATGTTGACAATCATCAACTTGGGCATGTTTTTCATCGTGCTCGTTGAGAGTTCCATCATTTCGCGTTGGACTCGCTCAACTTCATTTTTGGCGGATTCTCCTTTTTTCATCAACTCCTTTAGTTCGGCGTTTTTTTCCTTCATGTTTTTTTGGATACGACGGGTTTCCTTTCGGTTTCCCATCACCAATTGCACGGTCTGGCTAATTACCGCAAATAGTGCGGAAATGACCACCAAATCCATGGCAGGGTTGGTAAACATAGGGGGTTTAACGGTTCTCCTTTTTTTCCCTATTTTTAGGGGTTTTCCAAGGTAATTCCCTTGGAGAACGTTTTAAAACATTGGGAATGGAACCGTCATTTTCCTCCTCTTTTATTTCTCTCCGAAGAAGCCTTTCAGCGCGGGATGCATGTCCATGAGCTGAGCCTTGGCTAATTCTTCGTATAATCGATAAACGATTCCGCATGTCAATAGAACACCTGTTCCAGAGACGAGGGATGCGACGGTGATGTCCGATAATCCGGCAAGCAATGCCACGAAAATGGATCCCATGACCGTGACTTGGGGAATATACCGGTCTAACACTTTTTGCATGATTCGGGGATCGCGTCGGAATCCAGGGATGGACATTCCGCTCTTGTCTAATTGTTCGGACACGGCTTTGCTTCCTTGTCCCCCTAACTCGATCCAGAATTTACCAAAAATGATACACGTGATCACGAGCACCACCAAGTATACGATGGCTTGGGCAACTTCCATGGCGGTGGTGGATGTTATTCCGAGGGTTAAGAGTCCTTCCAGCAAGGAGAAGCTTCCTCCCACACGCGGGGAGGTGGTGGCCCATGATAATCCTGAGAAGATGGTGTTCACGTAGGGAATTCCTGCCGTGAGAGTGGACCATAAATGAATATTAGCAAATAATGCGGCGGCGAGAATCACAGGCATGTTGGACACATACAAGAATTTCACAGGGTATCGTCCTCCCGCACCGCTTTGTCCCATGGCGATGGGAATATTCACGTGCATTCCTTCCGCGAATACCACGGCGAGGAAAATTAATATGACGAATAAAATGGGGACAAATCCCACGAATGCTGAATACGCATTTCCTTCGAGGAGCGATTGAGCAATGGTGAAAATTCTTCCAGCGCTGCCGAATTGGTCCGCGGGTCGGAATACTTGCCAGAAGAATCCTTGAGCGACTCCTCCAGCAATGAATAATCCAATTCCGCTTCCGATTCCCCATTTGGAAACCAGTTCGTCTAAGTATAGGAGGATGATGCTTCCGAGTGCAATTTGGAGCACGACAAAAATGAACATTCCGGGAGAAGCGGACAAAAATCCTACTCCGGGGATGCCAAATCCTAAGAATGCGGCTCCTTCAAAGAATGATAAAATAATCGCGAGCAATTTTTGAGTCGCTGTAAATCGTGCTTTGTTTTCGGGAATGCTCAAATCCAATTGGATGAGTCCTCCTCCCACGAGTAATTGTAATACGATGGATGCTAATACAATGGGTCCAATTCCAACCGTGATGAGCGACCCAATGTCGGATGCGAGAATGGTTTGGAGTGCTTCGACCTGTTGGATGGAACTTCCCGAGAGTCCAATGAGTTCGATTTGTCCCATGACAAAAAATAATAGTAATGCGAGTCCCGAGAAGAGCAGTTTTTGCATCAACGGGGGCGCGGTCGTCGGTCGATGTACTTCAGGCAATAATTTGAGAATGGGGTCGAGACGCTCGAAGAATGATGTCATTCAGCATCTCCTGCCCCAGCGGACGGGTCGCGGACTTTGGTCTCGCCGCCGGCTGTTTCATATTCATCTGCAATTTCTCCATTTGCTTCTTCAATTTTGGATCGTGCTTTTTCCGTTACGCGCACGTTTTTCACGTACCATTCTCCTTTCACGTCTCCGCTTCCGAGCAACGTGGAGAGTCCTACTTTGGCTCCGTCGATGACAATCATATCGTCTTCTTGCGTGACTTTTCCTTGTTTCATCCATTTTTCAATTTGTTGAGAAACTTGTCCCACGTTTAATGATTTTCCTTTGATATGGAACGAGTGCATGCGGACTTTGTTTCCGAATGTCATCCAGTATTTGGAGAATTTGTGCTTGTGGCTTCCGGCGCGTCCAACTCCTCCGCGGTTTCCGGAACCTCTCCAGTTCTTCGTGTCTCCGTGTCCGTGAGTCCGTTCACCCAACTGCTTGTTGGCGCGTCTTCGTTTTCGTACAACCATGTTCATTCCCCTTTTTTCACATCATTTGCGTAATCATTTCATCTAACCCGTTCTCGTGGAATCCAAGTGGTCCTTTTAATCCCACTCCTTTCTTGATTCCCACGTGACCATACCCCTTGCGTGGAGAGTTGAGTCGCATGACAGGCTTTACTCCCACTTTAGAGAGGGTTGTTTTTTCTTCGTGCAATGCTTTCGCCAACGCGGCAATGGAATCTAGTTGGTGTTTTTTCAAAAAGTCCATTGAGAGTGGTTTATCTCCTTCTAATCGTGCGCGTTTCTGCAATAAAGTTGAGAGTGTTTCCACTTTTAGGGTGCCGAATGCCACGTAGTCTTTGACTTGGTGTAGCAATCCCTTCGTGCTCTCGTTTACGGGAACGAGTACGCAGTGGTTTTTGCGGTCTAATTGCAATGTTTTGAGTGCTGTCTTCGTGGCGGGACGAATGTCCTTGAGTCCGCGTACTCGTACAATGGCGTACATACTTATTGTCCTCCCACAATTTGACTAAATTTTTTCTGCATATCCGGCGACATGCGTACTTGGTTGAGTCGCTCCATCGCATTGTAGGCCGCTCTCACGTAATTGAGTTTCGTGTCCGAGCTTCCTTTGGTTTTTCCCCAAACATCCGTGATTCCGGCGAATCGGAAAACGTCTTGGATTTGCTTTCCTACAACGAGTCCGGTTCCTTTGGGGGCAGGGTACAACGTTACACGTACGGATCCTGATTTTCCGGTGACTTTGAATGGTACGCTGCGCGTGCTATTGGAGAAGTCTTCCCAGCTTCCGCTTCCTACGCGGACGGGCATGAGTTTCAATCGTGCATCGCGTCCGGCTTTTCGTATCGCGGGGAAGCGTTCCTTGTCGGAGCCCATTCCTAATCCGATGTATCGTTTTCCATCCCCTACTAATACGAATGCGGCAAAGTTGAATTTTCGTCCGGATGCGCGAACATAGGTTGTTTTGCGCGTATCAATCATTTGTTCTTGCAAGTCCGGAACAAGCATGTCGACGATTTCGCTTTCGAGAACGGGCAAGTGTCTCGCCCATAATTCTTCCATGGATTTTATTTCTCCACTTTTAACGAGTCTTCCGGCTTCTGTTTTGGGAACCCAATCGTCAATGACGCGTTGCTGTTCGCTCGTGAGTGAACCCGTGGCGGATGCTTCCATTTCTTTCAATTGTTCATCCGTCATGAGTTCTTTTCGAAAAACTTCTCCTCGGCGTGGTCCGCGAGGTCCTCCGCGTGGTCCGCCTCTTCCTCCGAATCCGCCGCCGCGTCCGCCAAATCCGCCGCTTTTTCCGCGTGCATTTGCTGCGAATTTTCCTCGTGGTTTGAATCCGCCGGGTCTTCCGGATCGCGCTGATTTCTTTTCGTCACTCATGCTTTCACCCGTTCAGTAATCGTTTTCTTGGTTGTTTCCACCATGTGGGAAAATGTTTTCGTGTCCACGTGGTTTTTCAAATATGATTGGAATTGGGTCCGATTCATTTTAGAAGGCTCCTTCGCCGCGAATGCATCAACGTGTTTTCCGTGCACGCGTTCTTCTTTGGGGAACGACACCGCGTCAGCTTTGACTTTTACTCCTGCGTCAACAATTCCTTTGATGGCTGCAAACAATCGGGTGCCGTGAATCACGGGTTGTATTCCGAAGTCAACAATGGTTTCGGCATCTTTTTGCACGCTCAACATGCGTTTTCCAGCCAAATATCCTGCCAAGTATGCTGCGGGAACATTTCCGCCGTGTCCTTTGTATGTGTACTCGTTCAATTCTTTCGTGTGCGCGGACGCAACCACGGAATCTTTTCCATCGGTTGTTTGAATGAATTGCACGCTCAAATGGTTAGTTGATTTTCTCACTACGGCACGGGGCATTCCACTTTTAACGTATGCTAATCGTTTCGCGTAATTGGTTCTTCCTTCGTGTCGGCGTCGGAAGGGTGTTTGGTATGTGCTTGTTTTACTCATTTGGATTCACCTTCCACGACTTGCAATAAGTGTTTGGTTCCTCGGAAATAATTTCCTTTGACTTTGCGGTAATGCTGTGCATAATTTCCTTTGATTTTTCCGCTTGTCTTGAGTGTGCGCAATGTTTTTCGGAGGGCGCGGACGCGGTCAACCCATTGTTGTTTGGGTTGAGATCGTGCTTTCTTGGTTCCCGTTCGTTTACCGGGTCCTTTCTTTCGTCCGAGGACTTTCTTCGCGTGCAGGATGCGTGCGGCTCCGCGCGAATGTTGAGCGTCTCTTCGTTTGCGTACGATGCGTTGGGCAATCAAGTTGCGCACATCATCGCGGGTCATGGCTTCTACTGCTTTAGTCATTTGAGCAGCGTCAATCCAGATTTTGCTCTCTCCAACGTTCATTATGTCGGCGGCCATTCGTTTGAGTTTTCTCGGATTCATACGTTTTCGTCCTCTTTAGTTAAGCACCGGGATTTTTTTCTCGTTGGCTAATTTAATGAGTGCTATTTTCTTTTTGCGCCCAATGGTTCCGGAAATGCGCGCGGCTTGGTTCTTTTTGACGTTGCTAAAGTCTCGCGCGGATTGGATGAGCACTTCTTTATATCCGGAGGGGTGCATTCCGCGGATAGCGCGTGGAGTGCGGTATCCTGATTGGACAATCATTCCGTCGTCTTTGCGCAACAGCATGTCTTCTCCTCTCGGTTTGCGCCACTTGTCATACTTTGGATTTTTACGCGTACGAATATTTTTTTTACCGAATCGTCCCCAGAATGTGGGTTTCCATTTTTGGATTAATTCGTTTTGCATGTCTTTGGCTTCGCTCGTTTTAGTGACTTTTTCTTTCTTCACCCATACTGCTTTCACGCCTTTTTTCTTCGCGGGTTTGTTGCTCGCGTGCTCTTTCTTGTCAGCATCTTTTTTCGCAGATGTTGTTTTAGCAGATGAGGCGGTTTTGCTTGTTTTTGCTTCAACTTTTGCTTCCGCTTTGGAAGTGTTTTCCGCGTGCGTGTGAGCATGTTCATGCGTTTGTTGAGCATTCGCTACGTTTGCAGGCGTGTTCGTGTTTTCTTTCGCGAGTTTCATGTTCGCGTGTTTGGCGGGCGTGACGACCGTGTTTTCCGTGTTCATTGTTTTTTCCGTACTCATGCGGGCACCCCTTTGCTAGTAATGTAAATTCCATCTTGGAAGACGCGTTGGTCTTTCTTCACGTCGCGCGTGGCTTTTTCCATATTTGCAGCGGTTTGTGAAACATCTTCGAGATTGTTTCCTGTTACGGTGATGTCTTTTCCTTTGATATCCACTTTCGTTTCTTTTCCGACAATTTTGCTTAATCGCGGGTTTTTTTCTCCTAAATAATTGGATATTTCCACAATGTCTCCTTTGACTTTGATGTTCATGGGGAAGTGTGAGTGCACGACGGCAAGTTTGTAGGTGTATCCTTTTTCTAGTCCCTGAACGAGGTTTTTGACGTGGGATTCGTACGCGTTGAGCGTGGCAAATGTTAATCGTCGTTCATTCGCGGGGGTTAGTTTGACTTCTTGTCCGTGGGTTTCCACTTTGACTTCAGGCGTTGAGAGTTCTTTGTGCACACTCTTTCCATTTTTGGTGAGAGTGAGCGTGTGATGGGTATACGTCACGCTGATCCCTGCCGGAATGGCAATCGTGGTGTGTGTTGTTTTAGCCATATATGTAACCTCGAGGGAATGTTTTTTAGTAGATGTACGCGAGTAAGCGTCCTCCGATGGCCTTTTCCTTACTCTCGGCGTGAGTCATGACTCCTTGCGAGGTGGAAACGATAATCGTTCCAATGTCTCGCGCAGGCAAGTAACGCATTTCGAATCGTTCGAATTCGTTTTTCTTGACCGCGTAGCGTGGCTTGATAGCCGACACGTGGTTTATTTTTCCGAGTAATTGTACGCGGTACATTTTTTTGTGTCGCTCTACCACTTCTTCCACATTCATAATGTATCCTTTTTCTTTCATGACGCGGAGTATTTGTCCTAACAACTTGCTTCCAGGCGTAATCGTGATGGTTCGTTTGGAGGCGGCTTCGCTGTTCTGGATGTGCGTCAGCGCGTCGGCGATTGGGTCGATTTGGCTCATCTTTTTTTTCCTCCATTAACTGTATTTTTTGAATCCCATCATGGGTGCGAATTGCTTGAAGCAGCGTCTACACAAGTTGATGCCGTATTTGTGCACCATTCCCTTGTTGTTTCCGCAGTTCTTGCAGTAACTGTTTCTTCCTTCTTTCGGGCGTTTTTTTTGTTCCGCTTTCATGCGGGCTTTGGCTTCGTTCATCATGCGCATGTTCACCCTTGTATTTTCTCCACAATGTTTGTTCCAAATGTTGAATGCACAAATTGCATGGCTTCATCTTTGGTAATCATGTGTTTCTTTCCCACACTCGCAGGTCGTACGCGTCGCTTCTTGACGCGGTAGCCCGGTCTTTCAAGTGTTACAAGTACATCAAATCCGCGGATTCCTAATTTAGGATCGTATTTTGCTCCGGGCAAGTCAATGTATTCTTTGATTCCGAAACCAAAATTGCCGGCCTTGTCAAAGCATCTCTTCGTGAGCGTGTTTTCCTTGGCTTGCAACGCGGTCTTGAGGAAGGATAATGCTTTTTGCTTGCGCAGCGTCACCTTGAGTCCGATAGGTAATCCTTCGCGGATTCCCCATGCGGGAATTTTTACTTTACATCGTGTTTGCACGGGGGTCATTCCGGTGAGTTTCTTCATGATGTCCGAGGCTTTGTTCAATGGTTCGCCCGTCTGTCCGACTCCCATGTTGATTGTGATTTTTTCCACGCGAATGGTCTTCATGCTTGTGTTTGTTTCCGTAGTCATTTGGCTTTCACCCCATTCCATGCGGTTTTCAACCACTCGGCAGTATTCGTGTCAATCACCATGACGTTGGATGCGGTGGTTTGGAATTTTTCGCTTCCTTCGGATAAGTTCACGAGCTTGTCGCGCTTCATGGTTCCTTCCACGATGGATTCGACTTTGGCGAGTTCTCCGACGTGGGATCCTCCCGTAATGAGAACGCGCCCTCCTTTGGCCAATGATAAGTGTTCGGTCACGTTCTTTCCATCACTCGTCGTCAGGACAGAGTCTCCCACACTCACATCATTTTTGATGCCGCGGAATGTTTTTCCGTCATGTGTTTGAATGAGTAGTTTGTTTCCTTTGGCGAGGACTTTGTTGACTACTTTCACGGGCTTGTGTTTCAATTGACTCTCAACCAACTCCACGCAGACTAATCTTCCTTTCGTGTCGAGGATGAGTCGATAATTTTTCTTCAAGCTGGGAATCGTTACCGTGTCGAACAATCCTACGGAGAATTGGTGCGTCTTGCGCACGTTTCCGTCCACGTGAACTAATCCTTTCGTGATGATTTGTTTAGCTTCTCGTAATGTGCGTGAGAGTTTGAGCATGTCGCGCACGACGAATCCTAATGGTACGCTCGTTTGTTGGGAATGGGCGCCGGGTTTTTGTCGAATCGTCCACGTGGCTTCCTTTCTATTCAAGTGACGAATGGTTCCCACGGAGAGGCGTTTTTGTTTGTTTACAGTTCCTTTGTTTGCCATACGCATTACTCCTTTTTCCCACTCGCGAGTGTTTTAGTGCTCGTTGTTTTTTTCTTGATTCGTTTTTTGTCTTTCATGTCAATTCCAATAATCATGACGTTGCTCGGTCGGAATCCTAAGAAGGCTTCTTTTCCGTCTGTTTTTTTGCGCATGACTCCTTGAATGTACACTTTGTTTCGTTTTCGGTCCACTTGATTGACGTTTCCGCTCTTTCCTAAGTAGTCTCCGCGGAGTACTTTGACAGTGTCTCCTACGCGAACGGCGAGTGATCGCACACCGTGTTTCGTGCGCAATTCCTTTGACAAAGGGGCAGCCATGTTTTTTCCTTGCATGCGTAAATCGGCCTCGTATTGGGCTTTTCGCTGCTTACCGGGATTGATGGTTCCATTCATAATCGTTCACCTTTACACGACACCCGCGGATATTCCGGCAATTTTGGGGAATCGTTCCGCGACTTCTTTAGCAATAACTCCTTTCACTTCGGATGCTTTGGGCAATCCTTTTTCATCGACTAATACCACGGCATTGTCTTCAAATTTGATGCGCGTTCCGTCGGGTCGCTTGTATTCTTTCTTCACGCGCACAATCACGGCTCTTTCGACTTTGGATCGGATTTGGGGTTTTCCTGTTTTCACCACAATGTTCACCATGTCGCAGATTCCGGCTTTGGGTTGCATACGCTTGCGTGCCGTATGTCGGAACACGGAGATGATTTCGACAATCTTGGCTCCGGAGTTGTCGGCGCAGAAGCAGCGCGATTTTTTGGTGAGTCCCTTGACGGGAGAGGCACTAATGGCTTTCATGCGGTTTCCTCCGATTTATTTTTTTCCTTTAGTTGAGCGTGTTTTGTTTCTTGATTCATTTCTTCGTGCACCACATCTGATCGCGAGTGTCCCACGATTTCGGTGACGATGAATGCTTTCGTCTTGCTGATTTTTCGTGTTTCTCCTATTTTGACGATGTCGTTTTCTTTAGCGTTAATGTAATCCGGATTGTGTGCTCGGACTTTGGAGCGGACTTTCTTGTAACGTTCAAATTTGGAGTTGTATACCACAATCTCGCGCATCACGGTGACTGTTTTGGGGGCTTTGGCACTCACGACGCGTCCAACGAATTCGTTTCCGCGCACAGGGTATTCGGGTTGGTGAACCGTACTTGTTTTCGTGTTTTTAGGCATAGTATTTTCCCCCGTTCTTTAATCGTTCAATCGGATTTCCCACGAGTTCGCTTCCTTCAATTTCGACGACTTCTCCGTCTAAGTCGAATGCGAACGTGCTCTCATTTTTGGGCAGTGTTTTTTCCATGTTATTCATATCTATCACAAATGTTCGTTGAGTTTCATTAATTATTTTTCCAATCAATCCTTTTTTGCTCGCGTCTACACTCTCAACCACTCTCATGGTGAGTCCGATGAGTTCGTGGATGGGAAGCACTTCCCTGTTGAGCGTGTAGTGGTTTGTTTTAATCATGGATTGAGTTCTCCTTGAAGCCTTCTTGGATGAGGATTTTTTTCACTTCTTTTTTATGGTTTCCTTGCAACTCAATGCGGCCGTTTTCAATGGTTCCTCCGCACGCGAGTTTGCTTTTCAACGTTTTTGCCACTTCTTTTGCGATGGATTCTTCCAGACCTTCAACAATGGTGATATATTTTTTGAATCGTCGTTGTTCTGTTCGAATCGTTATTTTTTGGGTTTCCTTGGCGATTTGTCCGCAAACACAAATGTTTTTGGGCAATCCGCACGTGGCGCATACCGTTTCCATCCTTAGTGTTTCACCTCTCCTTTTTTACTTGCTTTAATTTTCGCGGGCTTATTTTTACTCGCGTTCATTTCTTTTTCTTTCATGACTGTAAAAATGCGCGCGACTTGTTTGCGCAATCCTTTGGCTTTTCCAGGATTTTCAGGCCTTGTATTCGTTGACTTGGTGGCCTTTTCGCGCGCGAGTTCATTCTTCAAGTCTTTCAACTCGAGCAATAACTCAGACGTTCCCATTCCTCGGATGTCATTCAGCTTTTTGTTCATGCGGCATGACCTCCTTCGTGAGCGGGTGTGACGTTTTCGGCCACTGCTTCTTTTGTTTCCGTATTTTCAGCCTTGGCTTTTTTGGCGCGGGGCTTTTTCTCGGTTTTTGTTTCGGTTTTTGCTTCAACCGGAGTTGTTTCAACCGCGGGTGTTTTTTCCGTTGTTGGAGTAGTTGCGTCAACGGCTTTTGTTTCGTTGGCTACAACCGATTTTCGGTCTTTGAATACTTGTTTAACGTCCACTTTGTCCGGGAAGAAAACACCGGGTCGGATAATTCTTACTGTAACACCAATCGCACCCACTTTTGGGTAGGTGGTAACCTTGGCTTCGTCCACGAGCTTGGTTTGGTCTCCTACTTTCTTCATGTATCCTTTGATGAAGCGCACTTGTTTCTTTCGTCCGCCTTTTCCAGCGAGTTTTCCTGATAAGATGACTTCCATTCCTTGCGCTCCCGCTCGTTCGATATCTTGCACGGTTCGGAATGCAACGCTTCTCCAGGCGAATCCGCGTTCAATCATGTTCTTCATTTTGTCGCACACACTCTTCGCGTCCAAATCGGGTGTGGGTATTTCTTTGATCTCGAGTTGAGGGTTGTCTACTCCATACACTTTGGAAATAGTCTCCGTGAGTGTGCGAATGTTTTGTCCGCCTTTTCCAATAGCTAATCCAGGGCGTGAGACGTTCACAATAATCCTTGTTACAAGGGGTGTTTTCACCATGTCGAATCCGGTGAATCCTGCGCGTCCGAGTTCCTTTTTCAAGTACTGGTGCAGTTGGACTTTTTTGAGTCCTTGTTTTACGAACATTTTTTCGATCATTTATCGCACCTCTCGGACAATAACTTCAATGTGAGCGCTCTTTGATTTTCGTGATTTTCCGCTGATTCTTCCTTGAGCTTGGTTTCGGATGCGTTGAAATCCATGAGTAGCGTTGGCGTGTACGATTTGTAGTTTTTTGACATCTAATCCTTTCACGTCCGCGTTTGCTCGCACCGTATTCAAGATGTTTAACCACACTTTACACGTGCGTTGAGGGTATCTTCCGGATTTTGTTCCCACGATGGCTTGTCCTTTGCGGTGAGGGACTTTCTTGTGGTACGTTCGCAAAGGTAAAAATGTTTTTTGCGATGCAACGTCGTTCAAGAATTTCACACTCTCGTCTAAACTTTTTCCTTTAATCATGCGTGAGATTTCCAAGCTGTATTTTACACTCGCTGCTTGGTTGGTTGAGAAGGCACGCGCCATTCGTTGCGCGTCATACGTTCCTGCGTAGTTGTAGTTTGTTTTAACCATACATTCACGTCCTTACTTTGCTGTCACCGCGGATGAACTCTTCGTACTTCCGATTCCGGCCTTTCCGTGTTTGACTTGTTTGCGTGTCAACACGTATTCTCCCAATCGGTGTCCCAACATTTCGGGTTGGATTTCCACTGCTTCGAATGAATTGCCTTTGTGTACGGCAAATTTCAATCCGATCATTTGGGGGATAATGACAAAGTCCCTTGAGTGTGTCTTGATAGCCTTGAATGTAGGACCGGGTTTTGCTCCCTTGTGTGCGTTGTATGCTTCCTGCACCTTGTTGAGCGTAGCCTTGTCGAGTCCTCGCACCACGCTTCTTCGCGCGCGTGCGTTCGTGAGCTTGGCAAATTCCTCGAGCGAGAGCTGCTGCAATTCGTTGAGCGTTTTTCCCATGTACGTGAATTCTTTGGCCATGTTTTTCTCTCCTCGGGGTTAGTTCTTCTTTCTCCTTCCTGTGCGAGAGGAAGCAATGGCTCCAACCTTTCGTCCAGCCGGGGCGTTTCGTGCCGTTGACTTGGACTTTCCGGGGTGGTGCTGACTTCCTCCGAATGGGTGTGAGTTCGGGTTCATTGCGACTCCGCGAACAATCGAGTGTCTCTTCTTGCGAGCTTTCATCGCGTGGTGTTTCTTTCCCGCTTTGATGAATGGTTTTTCGACGCGTGCACCGCAGGAAACGCTTCCAATGGTTGCACGTGCATCGGGGTGAACGCGAATCGTTTTCGTACTGGGAAGTTTGATGAGTACGTTGTTGGCTTCCTTCGTGACCACGAGTCCAAACACGCCGCTTCCGCGAACGAGTTTTCCACCGTCACCGGGGCGAATTTCCACGTTGAACACGGGCGCTCCTTCGGGGATGTATTTTACAGGTAAAATGTTTCCAATTTTGACTTCGGCTTCTTTTCCCATTTCGATGCGTTGTCCCACGCTCAATCCTTCCGCAGCCATGTTGTATGTTTTGCGATTGTCTTCCAATTGGATGAGTGCCAGTACGGCTGTTTTCGTGGGGTCGTCCACGATGTCGATGACTTGTCCCAATACTTTTCCTTCTCGCTGAATGGGAGAGTAAGGAACGTAGTGAATGTCTGCCACACCATTAAAACTGGCTTGGAATCGGTTGCTTCCTTTTCCTCGGCGCTGGTGGATGAGTCGCTTACCCATATTAGATCACTCCCAACTTGGCGGCGAGTTCTTCGGCCTTGAATTTCTTGTCTAATTTAACAGTGACTTTCTTTCGTCCTTTCATGTCGTTGACGACATTTACTTTTTCGACTTTGACTTTGTACACTCGTTCAACGAGTTTCTTAATATCCGTCTTCGTGGCTTTTTCCGTTGCAATAAAGGAGAGTTTGTTTTCTTTTTCAATGAGTGTAATGGCTTTTTCAGTCATTAAGGGATATTGTAGCAAACCAAAGTCTTCCAATTCCATGGCAAATCCTTTCGTAGATTTGGCAGACGATTTTTCTTCCTTCTCGGACTTTGTTTCCTTCGCGGTTTTTTCCTCGGAGACTTTTGCTTTCGCTTTTTCTTCGAGTTTAGCCTCTTGTGAGTTTGCCGCAAATGTTTTTTCAGCCATTAGTGACCACCCTTCTTCGCGAGTGCATGTACGGCGTTTTCCGTCCAAATGGTTAATCTTCCGGCGAGTGTTCCTGGAGCTAAGTGTTCCGCATTCAAACTCTGCACTTGAACGACTTCAACGCCTGGCAAATTTCTTCCAGCGCGGTAAACAGGTTTTGTTCCGTCGGTTACAATCAGAATGGATTTTTTAGTTTTGAATCGCTTTCCGCGGTTCTTGTTTTTTCCCGCGCGTGTGCGTTTCGAATCTTTAGCCATTTCCACGTCTTTGTTTACATGTAAAGCGGATAATGCTTTGACAATTTCATTTGTCTTCGCTGCGTTTTCAAAGGATGAATCCACAATCAGTGGGAACATTTTCTCATCGAAGTGGTGGCCGCGTTCTTTGACGAGTTTCACATTCATGGATGCCGCGATGGCGGATGCAATAGCTTTGCGTCGTTCTTTCACGTTGATGCGTTCTTCCGTAACTGTTTCCACTTTGGGCGGGTGAGGGCGAGGTCCTCCTACTGCTTGCGGGACGGCGGCGACTTTTCCGTACAAAATTGCTCGGCGATTCCGCAAGCGGGGCAAGCGAGCGTGTCCCACGTTGATTGTTTTGTGGGGCGTGGGCTTTCCGCGGACACCAATGTATTCGGCGGTATTATTTCGTCCGCTTCCGCGTTTATTTCCAAAAGGCTGGATGCGTGTGGATTGCACGGCGAGCACGGCTCGTTTGATGAGTGCGGGATCATACGTGGTGGAGAAAATGGTGGGGAGCTGAATCTCCTTGACTTTGCTTCCTTCACGTGAAAAAACGGCAGGCATTACCACGCACCCCCAGTCGTTGAAACGTATTTGACGGCGCCAATCTTGTAATGGTTGGTGGCATCTGGTCGAATGCATTCGCGCAAACCCACGAGTCGTTTTACAGGCCCAGGAATGCTTCCGGCGAGTAAAATGAATTCGTTTTGCACGGGACCATAATGTTCAAATCCGGCTTTGGGATTGAGTTTGGCCGTTTCGTTGGTAATTTTCAAAATGCGTTTGTTGAATTCAGTACGATTGTGATATCCTAATTGTCCGGGTCGTGCAACCGAGAACTGCACCGTGCGAGGGTTGAGTGGAGAAATACTTCCAACGGTACGAATGTACTTTGCTTTAGGTCGGAATGTCTTGATTCCAAATCGAGCAATCACACCACCCATTCCAAATCCGCGGGTCACGGCTTTCACGTCAACGTCTTGATTGTCTTTGAAGACTTCCGATACGGCAATGGTTTGTCCGAATTTTTGTTTGGCGAACGCTATTTGTTCATCAATGGTTCCGGACAATGCTACTTCGGCCACTTCAGCTTTCTTTTTTCCAAAAGATGTTTTCTCCGGGTGCGTGTGAACGAGCAATCGAATCTGGTTGAGAGTGGATTTCATCTCTTCCATTTTTTCAAACGTGAAAGGCGTTGTGTTAGAACGAGGTTGAGCGTGATTTTTTTTGTGAGCTGATTTCTTTTTGAAATGGGTTAATTTTTTTTGTGCAGATTTTTCAAGTTTATCCACACTCATTTCGGCGGCGACGTGCAAACCATAGGCATCGTGCGTGTATGCGCGCACACCAAAAACGTGGACGGGTGGGCATTCAATCACAGTCGTGGGGATTTGCATGTCTTGCTTGTCCATTTTTCCCCCTGCATGCTGGGATTGTGCGATAAGGTGAATCATTCCCACTTTGTATCCGTAGAAGTTCATGGGCTTAGCCGGTCCCTTCATTTCGGGGAATGAGTTGAATGAGGGGGTTTCTTTGTAGGCTCGCTTGCGGGGCCTGTGCATCAGGCTTCCCTTACGGGGATTGTGTCTCGCGCGAACCATGTTTTTTTCCTCGTGAATGGCTTAGAAAGGCAGACTCGAGAATGCGCCAAAAAGAGTGTTTTTGACGGCATTTACTCAAACTTTTGAAAAAGTTTGATCAAAATCGATCAAACCCTTCGTAGTCGAGCAGTCTACCTTCCGATACTACTAAATTCCTCAAAGAAAGCTATATAAAGCAACCGTACAACCCCTATCGAATATAACCTCTTGAATTGGCAAAATGAGGGGTTTTATCCCTACTTGCGTCGGGTGGGCATCCAAATGGGGTCAATTTCGTTCATGTCAGCGAAATCTTCCGAATTCGTTATGTTGCCGTTGGTGGGGGTTTGTCGCGTTGAACGTGCTTCTTCGCTGTCTTGTTCTTTTTTCCAGGAGAACCAAATCGTCAAACCAATGACGAGCAATAACACACCAATCCAGAATCCGCCGGCCTGCGTGACGAATCCGGTAATGGCACTCGCGGCCACGGACACGGGAGGGTTGGTCGACGTCGCGTTGGACGCGGGTTGATTCACGTCAGCGTTTTCATTTTCCAATTGAATCGTTTGCGTGACCGTGTAACCCGCACTCGTGAGTTGTATAATGGCAATGGTTTTTCCCGCGAATGATTGGGCGGGAATAAAGATGAGTGATTCATCCAATCCGGGGAGTGAAAATGTTTTGGTGAATGTTTGCGTGCCGGGTTTTGCCATCACATTCAGTGTAACTTCTTGCGTGTACGCGGATTGATTGTACACTTGTAGCGCGAATTCGGTGGCGCCGTTTACATTAAGTGTTGCGGGTGGATTGACAAATTGTACGGGCGCATTATCTAATCCTGAAAACAACAGCGTGCTTGTTTTTTCAGTAATGGTGCATCCATTAATGCTTGTGTTCACGCGAATGGTTTGTGTTTTTGCATTTTGTGTCACGTAAAATGATTGTAATTTGGCCGAATTGGCAGGAACAACAACATGTGTAGGAGAAATCTTTCCTGCATCCGTTGAAATGGTCAACGTGGCATCCGTTGAAAGGGGATTGTTGAACAACACGTCAATATTTTTTTCTCCTTTCATGATGATTACGGGCTGAATGTTTGCGTAAAATGATTCGCATGTAGCGTTTTCATTTCCTACGAAAGTATAGCGGAATCGTTTCGCATTCACGAGGCAGCTTCCCCCATCCGTGAAGTGTCCTTTCAGCGTGAGGAATGCATTGGCGTCAAAGCTTCCTGTGTTAGAGTATCCGATAGCGTTGAATGCTATTTCTTCCATGGAATCGAAGTCAATGGTAACGGGATTTGACACGGGTTCAAAGGAGACTTGGTAATTCGTGTCTTTGAACGTGTATTCGTCCACGTAGAAGTTTTGACTCGATGTATTCGTGAGTGTGAATGCGTGTTCGGTGGTTTGTCCCGCGTAAATAGTTACCAGTGGCATGTTCACGTTTAATTCGGTGCACACGCCTGTTTGCACTCCTGTGTCTTCCACTGTCACGTCAAACGCGTCGGAGATGTCGGAGAATGAACAATCGTATCCGTTTTCGAATTCTCCTCTAATCTCAACATACGTTGCGTCGGTTTCATCGTCGGAAACTCCTTTTGCGTCAATTTCAATCGTATACGTGTTCGTTTGGTTTCCTGAAATATTTTTTTGAAAGTCCGTATCAGTGAATGGGGGTTTGGCGCGTGACACGTAGGAGTCGCCGTCATCAAATACATCAAATCCTTGCATGGTAAAATCGTTTGATGAATGATTGGTCACGCGAATCGTGTGCAAAATGGTGTCGTTTTCTGAAACAGTCATATCGTCCGCATCGATTTGGATGAGTGAGCAGACGTCGTCTCCATCTTGTATGGTTACATCAATCGTGAATGTCAAATCGCTGAAGTCACAGTCCGTGTCATCATCATCGTTGAAGTTTCCTTCGAATTGAATGCGGAATGTTTCGCTCTTGTCTCCGTTCACATCTACCGTGTCGTAGCGCAAGCGCAGGGTTTCGGTTTCGTCTTCATTTATTTGGGATGGAAAATCGTCCACGCTCACATCCAAGTAGGTACTGGATTCTTGCACGCGCACATCGTCTAAGTCAAAATCATCATCCGCGTTGTTTTCAATGTCAAATGTAATAAGTCGGTTGTCTCGATCCTCCGAGAATGTCACGTTTCGTGGACTAATGTCAATATCATTACAAGAGGTCGCCGCGTGCGTGGGGGTGACGAAAAGGGCGAGTATTCCGAGTACGATGAGGGTGCGCAGAAACGTTTTCATGTATATATTGGGGCACTTAACCCTTAAATAGCAACACTTTTCCCGTGAATTAGTTAATTTTCTGACTTTACGTTTAATGGTGTTCTTCTTCCATCATCTGCTTCAACCGTTTCAAAATCTCTTGTTTTTCGTCATTTGTCGGTTTTGTGTCTTTTTTGAGGGCTCCTTCTAATTCGCTCGTTTGCCGCTGCAGCGTATCCTTCAATGCGCGCGGGTCGCCTACGTCTCCTTCTTCTTTCTCTTGGATGGCGCGGTGTTCTTTTTCTTTGCGCGACAAATAGTCTAAATCCGAGTCCGACAATCCTTCCACTTCTTCGAAGGGGAGTTTTTCCAATGCTTCTTCTTCACTAATTTCCTGTTCCATCACATGATCGGTTTGCGCAGGAACTTTTTCCGCGGCGAATGGGGCGGCTCGTGTGTTTTCTTTTTCTAATTCATCAAAAATAATTTCTCCCGAAGCCGCTTTTTTCTCGCGGGATAGTTTTTCAGCGTCGCGTAATAAATCCGCAGGCATTGCAGAACTTTTTCCGGCTTTTTCCCCAGAAGCAGCATCACTCGTTCCAAATGGTTGCTTCCACGGCAATGTGTTCGTGGACGTGTTAGCAGTTGATGACGATGGTAATGGTGTGAGTGAATTAATTTCACGCACAGAAGTGGGAGTCATCGTTGTTGCGCCAGAATTTTTCGTCGGTACAATTGTTGCCGTGTTGCGCGAGACCCAGGGAGGAACATACTTGGTTGATTCACTCGCGGAAGTAGGAATGGTTGGTTGTTCGGATCGTGTTACGGGCCGTGGGGCGGGATTGGATGCTGGGGCAACGGCCTTGGGTGCGAGTGATTGTAATAATTCTGCACGCTTCGCACGCTGTTCTTCTTCGGCACTCTTTTTTTCGACGCGTGAAAATTCCATTGTTTTCGTGGGAGAAACCAGTGAAACAGTTTGGTTGGGAGTGGAAACAGGAAGTAATGGATTAGTATCTCTCGGCGCGGGCGCGGATGGTTGACTCGCTGTTCGCAGTTCATTGCTCGCAGTGGGTTTCACGAATGGTGTTGATGAAGTTGTCTTGGTTACGGGAGGAATAGCTTCGGTCGCGGGGTTCTTTTTCACGGATGATGTGGGTGGAATGGGCGCGTATGCCGATGGTGCGTTAGTCAGTTTGACGGCGGGAGTAATTGGAACAGTAGCGGATGATCGTGCGGCTGGTTTAGGGTTAGTTGTTTTTTCTCCTAATAGTTTTTTCCAAAATGGAATTGGTTTTGGGGAAGATGCACTCGCAGGTGTTTTAGTTGGAGTTGAACGCTGCGCCGCGGGAATGGGTGAAGCGGGAAGTGATTTTTGAGGCGAATAGGCGGGAGCGGTAGAAATTGGGGGAGTCGGCGAAACGTTTCGTGTTGGCGAAGAAGCAGGGGCGAATGGAGGAGCAGGTGGCCGCGCAGGTGCTGATGTTGAAATTGGTACAGTCGCAGGTTTCACTGGCGACATTTGATTTATTGGTGCGGCGCTTTTGGCAGTTGCTGGCCAGCGCGGCGCCGGGGCAGGTGCGGGCGCGGATGCACTAGTGGGGAGTGGAAGAGTGGCAGTGGGTGGTGCGGCATTATTCGATTTTTTTTGGAATTTGGCATAATTAGCTAGTCCACGTTGAATGTAGGGTGGATACGGCATGTCCGCGTAATAATGAGGAACACGTGGCATGGGCGGTGAGTTGGTGGAAAGACTCGTCTTCGCAGGTGCTGTCACGGGTGGGGATGAAGCAGTCGTATTTTTGGGTGGCGTGGGTGCGTACGCGGGGCGAATCGTATTTTTTACGTGCGTGTCCATGATTTCATCTAATTGTTGACGCATCGCGGCCTGGGCTTCCGTACTGGCATACGTGGGCTGTATGCTTTTCAGTAATGGTTTTTCTTTCTCGCGGGGTTTTCCAAAAATGGCGAGTGAAATTTTCTTGGCAATTGCCGGCGTGTTATCATCGCGGGGGAGTTCTCCTAATCGTTGTTTCTCTCTTCTTTTTTGGAGAAACTCATTGATTTCATCCACTTCTTCGGGCACGGGCATGCGTGAAGAATCGAGTTTGAGAATAAAAACGGAGTATATTCCTCTCATTGAACGTGATGATAGTCACCATT
>VGJJ01000003.1 GCA_016867455.1 Candidatus Iainarchaeum sp.
ATATGTGACGAGAGAAACATCCACTGACGGACAATATCCCGCATTTCGATTAACATTCAAAGCACTCGTGCACCCAGGAAGAGTACGCGACTTCAACTTTTGGGTAAAAGGACAAGGAACATTTGCCGAGAATCCGGCAGTATGCGCAGCAGGAAGCACCTCTCCAGGATACGATTTGAACGCGTATGTATGGAATTACCGAACGGGGGTGTATGACTATCTCGACGGAAACAACATGGGAGGATATAATACCGAGCCCGACGGGCAAGTGATTAGTGCACTCGCTTCGCAAAAAATACGAAACGGAATCTTCTCCGACTATGTATCAACGAGCGATGGAAACATCACCATATTAGTAGTGGGAAACAGAGTTCCCGATGGAAGGAGTTGTTTAACCGTTGACGTTGCTAGCTTAGGAGTAACCCATATTCCCGATGCAACCGACTATTGTCAAAGCGAAACACTCGCACCCATCACCATTACCAATGTAGGAAACGCCGACATTAATGTGGATGGAAACTTTTCAAGCGCATTTTCGGGAGCCGACACTAACATTGTATTAAAAGTCTGGCAAGGAACCGGATCCGGATGCGGAACCGATGGAAACGGAATGGGCGGATGGCAAAAAAATTGTGGAGTCACCATCGATACCAACGCACCAAACGTAAACACTTGCCGTAATTTCAATGAATTCACTGCGACCGCGGGAGCACGACTCATTACTCGATTACCAACCGGAGACACAAATCAACTTTGTTTTTCAGGAGAATTTGACGCGTTTGTTAACGCAGGAGACCACAACAAAGTATTCCAAACAGGAAGTGACTTTTCGTGAAAAAGTTAATCGAAAAAGGAATTATTGGAATAATATTCCTTGGAATAGTACTAGCCGGGTGCATCCAGCCGACGCAAGAAAGGACAGCGGAGTACAGCGCGGAAAAAGAACCATTCGGAATATTTGCCGCATTTGCACAAAAACACGGATTAACCATCGCACAAACACGCGAATTTTTTAAAAAAAACATGGGAATTACCCAAGAAAGCAAAATAATCGAACAATTGCCCTCGCCGAGCGAAACATTTGAGAAAGACAAACTAAAATTACTCGGAAGCACCGCCGAAGAATTAGATGCAATACCAAAGGAAAACTATTCACAACCAACCTTCTTCGGAGATTTTGAAACAAGCGGAAGAGACCAATGGATTAACGCCGAGGCCACCACCCCCATGTCCCACGGAATTATCTCCACGCCCGCCGACCAATATGCAACACTAGCACCCGAAAGCAAGGAAATGAGAGCAACACTATTTGTACGAGCCGCGTGGGGAAGCACCTACTATCAAGGAATCAAATTATACGCAACCATTTCCCCCGAAGCAGCCATCCAGTTTCACGTGAACCCGGAACAATTTTTACTCGAACCAACGTTCCCCACCATCCACCAAAACTGGGTCGAAAAAATAAGCATCCGTGGAGAATTAACAGGCAACGTGGAGCCAGGAACATATGTTATTACCATCAAGATGAGCGATCCAGATATAGAGAATGTGACAAAGTGGATAGAGACAAGAGAACCCTACACGAATGGCAACGGGTCATTCACCGACCCAAGAGGAGTAGCCACCCTCACGTTAAACGTGCCCGAATAATCAGAAAAAAACGAAAAAGAAGCCAGCTTAAAAACAAGGGCAATGAAAGAATGAGAATGAAACAAGAAATACGCGTGATACGACTTAGTGAAAGAGGGTATCGAGACCTCCGAATAACCACGCACTGCTGCCTCGTAACACGAGCATTCGGAGGAAAAGAAATATTTCTAAGCGAAGACACCGACCACGGAATCCAAAAAACAATCGAACGAATATCACACGAATTTGGGGGAGACTTTAAAGTAACATTCATCCCAAACACCATTCGAGAAATTAACAAACAGAGAAAAGAAGGAAATGTGGTTGTACACCTAACCATGTATGGAGAAAAACCCGACAACACCACCCTTGCAAAAATACGAAAAGCGAAAAAAGTGACGATTGTTATTGGGTCCGAAAAAGTACCCATGGAAGTATACCACCGAGCAGACTACAACATAAGCATCACGCGGCAACCCCATAGCGAGGTAGCCGCGCTAGCGGTGATGATGCACCGATTGAACGAAGGAAAGGAAGAAGAATTAATTTTCCCCCACGCACGAAAGAGGGTAATCCCCGAAAAAAAAGGAAAACGAGTGGAAAAAGTAGGTAATGACGAGTCATGATGAGCGTGAATGGTTTAAATGAGTAATGACCCGTAATGATGACATGGCCGCGCAACCCAGCATCCTCGATTTCAACGTTACTAAAGAATTCCTCCAAAACGCAGGAGGAGAAGAAGCCAGCGAAGTCGTTCGAATATGCTTGAAGAATAATGGAAAATGTCTGGATCAAGACATTGAAGAAGAAATGAAAACAAAAAAAATTACGGAAATACGAAGCATTCTCAATCGATTACACTATCGCGGAATTGCGTGTTATAACAAAACCAAAAATAAGAATTCCGGATGGTACACGTACACGTGGGAAATCAAACAACGAAGAATTGTCGAATTAATTTTAGAGCAGCAAGCCGAAATGCTCCAAAAGTTGGAACAAAAAGCGCGCTTCGATGGAAGCCACGAAATTTTTATTTGTAAAAAAGCATGCGCCGACACTGCGTTTGAAATTGCCGCACAATATGAATTCCGATGCCCGGAGTGCGGAGAAATGATGAACCCCGTGGATGGCAAGAAACGGCAGAAGGAAATTCAAAATCAAATTAAAGAAATTACGGAGGAATTAAGCCAATTACAAAAGATAGTATAACGCACAAACTTGGACAAGCGCCGGCTATTAAAAGGTGTTTGCCCAAAAGAATAAAATACAATAAAATGGCAAACAAACGACAAATATTCATTCATTAAATAACGTGAAATAGCGGGGCGGGGCAGCCTGGAGTGCCCGTCGGGCTCATAACCCGAAGATCGAAGGTTCAAATCCTTCCCCCGCTACTCATTATTTTACTCTTTTTTTAGGATGAATAAAAGCCTGGAAATACCCCTCTTTTTTGTGCCTCAGTATTCAACTTTTCGAGCTTTTCATTGATTTTTTGGAAATTTTGTGTCTCAGTAAACGCTTTTTTCATCCCAACACCTCGTTTTTTAACAAATTCATTGAAATGGCGAATTGTTTGAATTTTTAGTTGCTCTCACTCGCTATTTTTGACCAAGCAATTGTCAAATTATTAACATTTTACGTAATTACTGCATTGGTTTAGTGTATTTACTTTTATTTTGGTAATTACTAGTAATTACCATAAGGTTTTTAAGTAATTACTATCATTACAATCATTACTATGATAAAACTCCTCTTACGAACGGTGTTTAGAA
Source organism: Candidatus Iainarchaeum sp. (assembly GCA_016867455.1). Lineage (GTDB taxonomy): Archaea > Iainarchaeota > Iainarchaeia > Iainarchaeales > VGJJ01 > VGJJ01. The sequence goes on from VGJJ01000003.1 coordinate 3,402, forward strand.
GCCTTAGAAGCATTCAAGACTGGGCGGATGAGGGTGCTGAAAATGAGAGGACTTACCAAAATAGTCAAATTAACATTAATCAGCAAAATAACAAAAACATTAATCAAATTAGTAAAATGAGTGTGCCACAATACCGTGTCATCAATGTGTGGAACTATTTAACGTTCAAAGAGGGTAGTCAGGCACACCACATCACGAAGATATTAGATTTTGAAGAGTGGATACCCATGGAAGAAATACTTCGTCGCGTGAATGAGTTATTCGGCATCCAGTATCAAAATGAGCGCAGCCTTTACCCTTATTTGAAAACATTAGTTGATGCAGGATTATTAGAGGCCAGCATGTTAGGCGGCAAAATGAGATGGCGCAAGAAGAACTTAATGCAGACCATTAATTTGATGGAAGAAATAGAAAATGAAGTGGTTGTGCACTCACAACCCCTTCAATGACTTAACTTTTTCATTAAAATCAGTTAATTTTTGTGATTTGGGGTGGTGAAGTTTAAACCACTCGCTCGAAATGATAGAATTCACTTCGTTCAAAATCTTCGTTTTACGCGTTTCCTCGGGCTTTTCCCCGAGTTTATGCTTGTCCAAGATTGTGCTCAACTCGTCATGAATTTTAGTGGGAAAGCGCTCCGTATTCTCAATATAGGTGCGATCCACCCAATCCTCAAGAGCGGAAACAAGCTTGGCATCATCAATTTCTTTCTCATCCATATAGTAAACAGCTTTCCAATCCCCCTTGGATCGCCAATTATGAGAAGGATTTTGGCCCGTCGCAAAAAATTGTTTAATCTTAGGAAAAGCAGAAGGATGAATAATAACGGCATTTTTCCCAGGACGAACATATGGTGTATCGGAAAGAACTCCCTTGCGGTGGTAATGATAGACTTTACCATTAGATTTGGTGACATTTTGAGTATACCCATATATGGCACGAAAAAGTTTCTGATACGTATATGTGGAATGTTTAATGTTTTCAGGTAGAATAAACTTGTATTGTATGTAGTACGCGTTGGCCATGAAGACACCCCCCTTAGTTCCAGTATTGTTGGTTGTAAATGATAGTAAATTGAAATTTGTTTATGTTGCTTTAGAGGACATAAATACTATTTATTTGTTTGGATTGACGGTCGCCGAAAAAAATATTGGCCTCTTATCGGCGTCGAGTATAGGGCTGATAAGAGGGGCGGCGCAAAGCAGTTGTAGGCTCTTCTTCAGGCTCTTCAACCAGCGTAGGGCGAGCGCGTGTTCCAACTAACAAAATGTCTTTTGCGGAAAGCACGTTCTGATAGGGGATGCTTTTTTCTGAAATGATCTTGCGGGCTTCTTGTTTTGTGCGAACTTTCAATGGTTCGGTGGTCATGGTTTCAATTTTTCCTTTTTCTAAGTTGATAACCAAGTCAAAAATCTTGCCTTTGTACTCAGCGTTGTCTGTATAAATGTCCATTCCAAATAGTTTTGATAGGCGTACCGTCATATTATGTTCCCCCTTGAATTTCGATGAAATCAAGTGCATCATAGAACCCGAATTTTGTATATAAATCTTGTGCAAAATTTTGCACAAATTATGATTTACTAACTAAAATTCGATTTTTTACTCAACCACAATTATTAGTGGAAGTGAGGGGGGTCTGGTATTGTTAATGGTTTTTGGGCGTTATTCAAACAAACTACTAATTATGTATTTTCTTAATACATAATTGTATTTTTTGATTATTATTACTATTTCAAAACTTTTTTTCATATTTATTTACATGTTATCCAATGGACTTTGTACTTTTTTCAACTCTTCTTTACTCACGTGCGTGTATATCGATGTCGTACTCAAATTAGCATGCCCTAACAACACTTGTATTTTTCGAATATTTTCTCCACTTTCCAACAAATGGGTGGCAAAACTATGTCTCAACACGTGAGGGGTTACTCGTTTTGTGATTTTAGCTTCTTTTGCTGCATGCCTTATAATTCGTTCAACTGTATCCGTTGACAATGGTTTTCCATTTTTTTTACTAAAAACAAATTCACTAACTACTCGTTTTCTTCCCAAATATTTTTTGATAAACGTAATCCATTTTTGAGAGAGCACAACAACTCTATCCTTATTTCCTTTTCCACTCTTCACTGTAGCCGTGGCATTATCTAGATCCATATCATTCACCCGCATTTTCACGGCTTCACTCACACGTACTCCTGTTGAATATATGAATTGCAATAACAATCTATTGCGTCCCGCCTTCGTATTTTTAAAAATTTCTTTTAACTCACTAATTGTTAGTACGCTGGGCAATTTCTTTGCTTTTTTGGGAATTTTAATATCATCAATAATTTTTTTTCCAATATGCTGCTGAAAAAAAAATTTTAACGCAGAATGCATCAATGATAATGTCGCGTTCGAAACATTTTTTTCCCGAGCACGCGCCAAAAAACCCACAATATCTTGTTTATCCATTTCACTGGGACGCTTTGGAGTTTCTTCCAATAATTTTTGCACATAAATCAAATACATTTTGATGGTGCGCGATGAGTAACCTGTGACTAATAATTCTTGTTTAAATTGAGTCAGAATTTTTTGATGTTCCGCGTGAAGTGGATTAATTTGAACCGTTGAATTATTTTCAGCTAACTTTTCATCCATTAATTCTGTTTGAAAATTAGGCAATGGTGCTTTTTCCGCGTTAGTAGAAGAATTTACTGGATTTTTTTCAGAATCAACTGGAAGCGGGAAATCTTTTTCATTATCCATTAATCCAAAAGCGTTTTGCAGGATAAAATACTGTCTTTATTCTTCTTTAGGCGTTTCTTCCTTATTTTCCGTGCCCACTTCGGCTTCTAATTCCTCTAAAACCTTGCTTTTCTTGCCCTTTTTGACTTCTTCAAAGTCTTCGACCAAAATCTCTGCCTCATCGTCATCTAGTCCTAACAAATGGAGCTTTTCGAGGTGATCATCTTTACTCAAATGATCAAATTGTTCTTTCCAAATCTTATCTTCGGGCTTGACAATCTTCCCCTCGGGGCGTTTGCGGTTTCTCAATGTTTGCATATGTATACCCCCCTCTTTTGCCTTTTAAAGATTGACGAATAATCAGGAAATAGACAAATTCTTCAATTCTTCACTATAGTATAAAGCCGAATTAGTAATGTTTATATACAACCTTCACCCCATTAGGTATTCCCTAGCATTTTTTCCATTCATCGCGAAATGAGCCTCGCGGGTATGGTAGTAACACAACCAAGGAAGGGGGTTAACCCATGAGAGTCGAAGTCACCGAGGAATTGCGTCTCAAATTGTTGGAAGAAGAATTCAAACTCCGTTCCAAACAACCGACCGCCTGGACGAAAACGAAGTTTCGCCCCTACGCTAATTTCCGTCGACCCAAAACTGAACAAGTCGTGCAGTAACGCCTTGTTCAACTAATTTCTTTTTCTCTTATTTTTCTTTTTTCAACTTGTAGCACTTTTGTTCACTACTCTTAAATATACGGCATTCGTTTTCAACCTATGGAAATCAATCGCATCACAATTGGAATTGCATTGCTCATACTAGTCGGTCTTGCATTCGTATACGTATCTTTGCCTGATGTTTCTCCCACTGCGCTTGTCTCAGGCACGCTTCCCACGTACAATCCATTCATTGGCAAAGTTACTCACGCGGTGGAGAAAATTTTTGCAAACAATCCGCAAGCAGTCATCGAACAATCGAATCGTGTTGGAATTGTTTTGCCGGGCGGAAACTCGGTACAATTCGCAAATGATGCTGCTTCAACCAAACAAGATGTTGTTATCATTCTCAACGCGTCCACGAATACATTGACACAATTCAACACGTATCCGACGTTTGTTGATAATCAATTCACTTACATTCCCGTTGAACAGCTTTCGAGTGAGGGGCCCTACGTCAAAGCTCTTTATCCAAACGGATTATACTTAATGCCCATTGATGTGGGGTCATAATCATGCGCACCAACGAATGGTATTTTTCCATTATCATTATTTCAATTACCTACTTTTCTTTCGCATTCTTGTCTGCGTTTCGTCTTCCTATTTTGCTTGTTTTTTCATTCATCTTCTCTGTTATGATTGCGCGTGACGAAACGCGTTTGGGACGAGTCGTACTACAAACGATTGTCCCTATCCTCATTAGTATTGTGCTACTTTTTTCTCTCAGTATTATTTATTCCTCCCTTTCGGGAGAACTTGTTCTTCAGTCTTCTCAAATGTCTCACGTCGCATTGGGTTTTTTGTCCATGCTTTTGTTTGGGCTGATTTTGGGAGCACCTCTTGCGTGGTTGGGGGCGCGCTCACGCTTGGCTGATTATTTAATTCAGCGGGATTAATTATGCGTGGAATTTTTTTCCATTCTATTTCAACGATTTTTTTCTTTTTCCACTCGTTAAAACCAATCCACCCACCTACAAGTATAATGACCCCCATCAGAGGCCACACTTCGTTTGGAAGGGCAGAGAATCCTGTTATCTTATTGCTATTCAAATAGTTCAATACATTTTGAGAAATGTAAATGCTTTTTCCATATTCTCCATTCTTGAGTGCTTGTTGTGCTTTCTCATTCGCTTCTACCACTTCGTCTTTGCCTGATCGTTCGGCTTCAATAGTCAATATGTTTATTCGTTCCGTGGAATCGTTTCTCATTTCTCGCAATGCTTTGATTAATTCTATTGATATTTTCTCTGTTATTGCTTGTTTTTCTATCCAGTCACTTTCAACAAGTGTCCATTCCTCTGAAAGTTTTTCCGTGCTTAATTTTTCTTTTTTGCTGACCATTTTTTCAACTATTTTTTCATACGATGCAATATCTTTTTTGAACTGACTAATTATTTCATTGGTTAGTGGACAAACAAAATTGACTTGAATAAGTTTTTCGCAACCAATTTTTGTGCTTTTTTCGTATTCCTCAACTAATTTTCTCACTTCTGATAATGCCTTCGTTGCGTTTGTTAGCTTTTCATCATCTTTAATAGTGGTTTTAACTTTTTCTGGAGTCGTTTGTCGTTGCTGTGTGTTTGCGATAATGCTTCGCAGTTTCTGTTCATCCATTTTTTGTACCGCCTCCTCCCCCGCTAACAATAATTCATCACTCAATCCTTGTTCCGCGCTCTTTGTTTTGATTTTTTCCCATTCATTTACTAAGTAACTCCATTCTTCGTCTTTTTCGTGCGCCTGCATAATCAATTGGCTCACGTCATTCTGTATTTTTATCAGTTGCATCTCTTTTGTTAGTACATTTTTTTCGTTTTGAGTGCGAATAAGATTGTTCATTATTTTTTGGGCAGCCGTCACTATTACACTGTGATTATTTTTCAGTAATTGTTCTAATTCGCCGGTTAATCGCAATATATTCGCACTAAACTCTCCGTCGTTTTCTTCTTTTTCAATTCTTATGAAATAGCTGCGCGTTTGCTTTGCTAGCAAAACTTGCTCGCGCAGTATAATATTGCCACTTGCATCAAGGGTAACGCTCACCGCGTCTCCATTTTCGTTGATAACGGCTACATTTTCGACAGCGTGGGGGTCTCCATTTACTCCGCTATACGCGGTTGCCACGATTTTTTGTGTTAACTGGTTTTTGACGTGAACAAGATAATTTTGGATTATTTTTCTATCCAATTTTTCCGTTGATGAAACTGCCGTTTCTATTAAAATGGCAGAAGGAACTTCAATTACTGCGCGTGTAGAGGATTGTTTTTCATTTAGGGAGAGAATAATTTTGTTTTTTTCAGGAAAAATAATTTGTGCATCATTTTCGACAAACTGAACGATTCCTCCATCATATTCTTTACTCGGTTCCCATTCAGCTTGAATTGGGTAAAAATTAGTTTCTATTATGGCTGTTTTTTCTAACCGTGCACTGTGCCCAAATACTTCTGCATATGTATTTTCTTTCGTTGCGCGTGCCCCCCAAACGCTTCCTTCGCCTCGTAATTGAACTCCCCCTGCCGGGATGCTTTCTCCCTCAATAATAATGTTTTCTCCGTCGATGATTGTGCGATTGTTGCCAATGGTTATCACGTTAGTTAATCCCGGGTTTGGAATGCTGACGACAAATACAAAATCGATTTTTTCGCGCGTGTGCGCAAAAAGTATTCCTTCAACGCTTGCATTAATTTTTTTTCCAATGATTACCTCTTCCGTGTTTGTCAGTTTCCATGCTGCGTGTTCTGAAAGTTTCTGCAAGTATCTCGTTGCTTCTTTTTTGACTTCATTTTCTACTATATTCCATTCATTTTTTTTCTTACTCCATTCTTCTCTCGTCAATGGATTTGACAATTCAGTCACTTGCACTATTTTTTGAATATTTTTGTGAATACTTTCTTCTTCATTTGGAAAATCGGTGGCGGCTAACTGCAAAATTTTTCTGATTTCGTTCAGGCGTTTTTTTTGTTCACTCATTTCTTTGGCGTGCTCACTATTTTCATACGACCATTTTGCATTTGTATTCGCGTTTTCACAGCTTGCCTCGCTTTCAATTCCTGAATAGTACTCAAACCACTCTCTCGGAGTTGCCTCTACACCGAGTGCGCGCTCCCATTGATTTAGCTTCTTGACACATTCTTGCATTTGGATTTCTTTCGATCGATTTTTTTCATCCAGCAGCAGAGTATTTTGTGATAGGACGTTAGCAAATGCTTCCAGACACGGGGTGTTTGCCGTAATTTGTTCTTGTGCGCTTATTTTATTCATTATTTCTAAACACACTTCATCCCGGTTTTCGTTTTGCTTCTCCCTATTTTCTATTTTTTGCTCGAGTTGTGTTATTTTTCGTTCAAGATTTCTCCATTTCTTAATGCGCATTCCAATCGGGGTCGTATTTTCATTCCCGGCAGTAATTAATTCATTTGTTTCACTTTCAATCGCGATTATTTCATTTTCAGAAATAGTTTCGGTGGGTAAAACAATTTTTCCTGTTGATTTCAACCACGCGTTCATCTCTTTTTCAATTACTTTCCACTCGCTATCGTTTTCGGACACTTTTTCCCATTTTTCGCGCAAAACAGCTGCCTGCGCGGTCATTGTGATTTGTCTTTTTTTTTCATCCTCTTTTAGTGTGCGCAGTTCATCTTCTAATCGGCGAATACTTGACCAGATACTAGAAATAATTCCATTTTCGGGGCCCACTACCTGTTCGATGTGTGTTAACGTTTCATTCGCTCGTATCTTTCCTATTAATTGTAGTGCTTTAGACGATTCCTTTTTTCCATTAATAGAAACGAGTGCCCCTTGCCACAGCGGAGAAAGTGCGATAATCCCTCTAGCGTCATTCTTAGCTTGGATTTGTACGCCTGTTTTGTAAACGTCAAAGAGCGTGTTCCATGTAATTTGATACGGATTTTTTTTCGCTCCTAAAATAGTTGTGACAATATTTTCAAAATAGTTGATTGTATTTTCTTGTTGGGCCCCCCATTCGCTTACGGAATTGCCCGTTGTAATTTCTTGGTATTTTTTGGCTAAATCAGCATATGATTCGTACGCTTTCGTATCTTTAATCTCAACTAATTGTTGTTTTTCAGCTTCCCGGATGGCTTTCTCTAGTGCTTGGTAGGTTTGGCGCTGTGCTTCCTCGCTGGCCTTTAATGCCCATTGAATTTCAGACGCAGCCTGCATTGCTCTTGGTAATATTGATTCCACTTTCATCGTGCTGCATGACTCATGTACTTGATCAATGGCTTTGCTTGCCTTCGTGATGGCTTTCCACGCTGTGTTTATTTTTTTTCGCGCAACTATATCTTCTGCTCCAACACTTAAATGGGTAAATATTTTTCGCGGAGAGAAATCGTTTAGTTTCGATTCACATTCTAATTCGGTTTCACACGCAGGTATGAATGATTGTTGTGTGCTGGTTGAGAGTAAACACTCATTGGTTTCTATTGGTGTTAGTTTTCCTTCAATACAACCCGTAACTCCTATGAGTAAAATGAATATGATTTGCGCAATGCCTTTCATGACTCTCTTGGTTGCGCGGTCGGATTATAAAACTAGGGAAAATTTTTGAATTTTATTTAGCCGATTCACTTTTTTTTCAAGTGCACTCGTCTATTGCTGCCTTTCCGTGATTTTCTTGAATTCCGCTTACCAGGCAGTCTACCTGTTCTTTGAGTAGTTTGTTCTGCTGCTGGATGGTTTCCGTGTTAGAAACCAAAAGTGCTTTTTCAGGGGCTATCCAGGGAGATAATGCGTCCGCGGCATACGCTCCGATGATTATTCCTATTACGATAAGTCCAATTCCCACCATCATTTTGCCTGAAATGCCTTTCCTTTCGTGATTTTCATTACTCATACGTGTTCACTCACTCCAAATGGATGGGCGATTAATAATCCCTTTGGTTTTGCCTCTTGTATGCGTGAACGCTGGTTCGCTTTTCTGCTGACGCACCCCATGGGCGCCACGCTTTACTTAAGAGATCATTTTCCGCGCGTTCGTTTTCATATTGAAAAACGTCTCATTCGCGGTAACACGATGCATCGTTGGATTCGCTTCGATTTGGACGGGAAAACTATCCTCCGCGCTCGCTCTGCCGTTAATTTACAACTTTCTAATCCTCGCGTGGCAGAACTCCTGCGCACAACCGATGAGCCCATCGGTGCGATTGTAAAAAAATTCCGTGTTAAACGCACGCGGCTCAAATCCACGACACGCAGCCGATCATTTCACTTCATAGGCGATTTGCACGCGCGCGTGCATGAACGATTTTATCACCTGCCTAAATCGGCTATTGAAAATGAGTAATTTTGATTAATATTTTCATTTTTATTTCAATTTCTCCATTTCCTTTATTACTTCTTTCCTCACTCTATCATCATGCGCCCTCCTGAAAAAAGATGGTATGCTCCCTTATTGAAAAACCCGCAGGGAACGTCTGTTTTCATTCACTCGCTTCTTCCGACGGCAAAATATGTTTTTGAAAAAATAGAAAAGCGTCCTGGAAAAATTATTCGATATATCCGTTTTGATGTGGATGGCCACACTATCCTGCGTGGACGTTCTGAAATTGATTTGACGAAAACAAATCCAAAACTCGGCGAATTGTTATCAACCACTCACCAGCCTCTTGCTCCATTGCTTGAAAAGTACCGTGTTCACCGCACGCGCGTTCGTTCAACCACGAGAACGAGAGAGTTTCATTTTGTAGGAGAACTGCACGCTAAATTATTTGAACGATTTTATTCTCTTCCGCCTAAACAGAAGAAGCGATAGCCTTTTTGTATATTTTACTTTTTAAGTTTTTTTTTTTATTGTATTACGCCAAAGTCGTGCTCGCTTTCTTTGACGTTTTGCATTCCTACTGAGTATTTTTCCGCATCGAGATTCTCGGGAGGGTGTGTCACGTTCATTAATTCGAAAAATTTCTCAAAATCAATCCATGTTTTTCCATGAAATTTTTTCTTCGCGAGCAGTATTACATCGCTTGGCTTGTGCTCGCTGGCTAATTCATATTCATCTTTCAAAAATTCTAATAATTTTAACCCAAATTCTTTCACGTAATCAAAATCCGGCATCCGTTCACGTGAGAGTCTTTTCTGACTTTCCCCCACGTGCATGTATCCTTTCACTTCTACAAAATCAAAATCTCCTTTTCGTATAAGTTTGGCATAATTATCCGGTTCCACATCATTGATTCCTTTAACTACTGTCAATCGCGCCGTTTTACGATATTTTTTTTGCGAAACATTCTCAATGCTTTGAATATATCTCTCCCAATAGTCCGAAAATAATGGAATGTCTAATTCTTTGAGAATTTTTTGATTGGGTGCATCCAGACTCAAGTATAGTTGTGTAATCGTCTTCAGTTTTTGGATGGCTTCCGGGTATTGTGCATTCGTCACGATGAACGTGGAAATACGTTGCCGGTGAAATTGTTCGCATAACTCATTAATTTTTGGATACGCAATGGGTTCTCCTGTCAAACTCAATGCCACGTGCCCCACGTGCTTGCTTTGTTCAAATGCTTGCTTGGAAACTTTTTCATTACCGCCAAATCCGGCTAATAACGTATGATGCGCCTGCAAACTTTCGCGCACGATTAATTCAGGGTCGTCCATTTTCCATTCCCATTCTTGCGAAACGGGAGCTTTGCTTCCCCTCCAACAAAATGAGCAGCGATTTGCGCAACTTAGATTAGGGGACATTTGCATGCATTGGTGGGAGCGAATCCCGTAGAACTTGAACTTGTAACATCCCCCTTCTCCTCGGAGCATGTTTTTGGTCCACCCGCACACTTTGACGGCGGAGTGGCTTCCCACAAAACGATACTGTTGGTGTTCCAATTCCTTTCGATACGTCTCCGTGACCTGTGTTTTTTTCCCGGAAATGGGCAATTCTCCCTCTAAAAGGGGTTTTTGGCTCAGAGAATGGGTCATTTTCACCATAATAGTGCCTCCACAGGGTTAAAAACGAGTTTCCGGAACCTTGAAAAAGTCCAAAAAAACAAGGTGGGTATGGACGAAACCCACTCCACCCCGCGACGCCGGATACGCGCTGCTTCCCCCGCTTCCTTCCGGAGACAAATGGAACGTGAAGCCCTGCGCGATATGCGTCCCGATTCCACTCCCTCCTGGCAGAAAAAGCGACGCGGACACCATCATTAGCCCTTTTTTTTTCTAGCGCGTACATAATTTAGAGTGCTCGACCTGGTTTTTCTATCCTTTTGGTTGGTTGTTTGGAAAACGTTTTTATATCCGCTTTGCGTTCTTCCCGCACATAGGGGGTTTGTTTAACTATGTACAAGTACGCTATTGCCCGCCAGTTGGCGACCAAACGAGTGATTACGAACCGTGGAGATGAAGTGGGACGATTGTCTGACTTGCTCGTGGACGAGAATTCGGGGAACATTGAAGCATTAATTGTTGAAGTGGATGCCGAATCCAAGGTCATTAAACGCATGAATATGCAAGACCGCGTGATTCAGATTCCTTACGCAGCCGTTACCGCTGTTTCGGATGTTTTCATTGTGGACGAGCGCGAAATCACCTCGTTCGAAGAAAAGTAACCGGGTTTGTTTCATCACAAACCCCCCTATTTTTCATTCATTTCCCATTCAACAAGACCTTTTTCAATGTCAATATTTTTAACGCGGGAAATCTTTTTTTGCAATTCTTCTAATATCTTTTTTTCAGGAACTTTTTGACTTATCGCACGAATGATGGCATCATTCACGCGTTGAATTTCCGTGTAATGTTCATACACCCATTCACCCTTGCGCTGACTTTCAAATAGTTCATCTTCCCATTTTTTCATTTGTTCTTTTTGTCGCATGAAATTAATTTCGAGCGCACGTTTTTGTGCATCTGTCTTCGTGTCTATTTCTGGTTGGTTCCATTTTTCCAATACTTGGTTTTCTAATTTGGAAAAAAGTTCTTCCGCGCTCAACAAATTAATTTTTTTTTTGTTGGTTGGAAAAATACTTGTTTTCTTTTTGTCCTCGCGCAACTCAAACAAGGTGTTTTTTTTCCACTCTGTTGCGTTGTCGCTGACTTTTGTTACGAGTGTGTTCTGTGGCGGCACATACTTTTGTTTCATTTTGAGAGTGCGTCCTTTCCATTCTTTGGCAATGTGAACGAACACAATCTTGTCCTCGTTGTCCGTCACGATAATATTTCCTCCGCCAAATAATTCGATGATAATGTTTGCTTTTTCCCCTCGCAACTCGAGAATTCGGTCTCCCTGCAATTGTTTCACTTCAACAATTCGTTCATTATCCACTATTTTTTTGGTCGCATTTACGATGGGTTGCTGATCGTCTTCATTTTCCCATTTGTGAGTGCTCTCTATCATCGTGTGGGGGAGTGCGATGAGTGCATGGACGTTTTTTTCTTTCGTTCGAATTTTGAGAATGAAAATGTTTTCGTTCACGCTGCGTAATTGTTGGATGTATGCTCCTTTCCATTCGTCATTCCATTTTTGTGCCAGCGTATATACTGCAGCAGCGGATAATTCCAACGTCATATGCATTCTTTTCCATTTATCCTTTTTAGATGCGTGTGTTTTCATGCATTTTTTTGAGGGTGTTTTTTTTTGGTTGACGCAGACGTTTATTTTTTTCTGCCTATATGAATTGTTCATACGTTGACGCGTTGAACCGGTAGAGTGCGCGTTTCAATTTTTTTCCTTCAAAACGATATTTTTTGAAAACAAATGATTTGTCTCCGTAATATTTGAAGAAACCGTGGTTTACACTTGGATCGAGCAAGAGTGTTTTTCCATTAATCTCCGTAATCACTACTGCGTGCGTGCGCAAGTCTTCCATTTCCATTACGTAGACGAGTGCTTTATCATCGCCTAACGCGCATAGCGCGGTGCATGTGAGCACGGCCAAATCCTCATCATCGGATACTTTATTCGCTAAAATGTCGGTGGGGGAGAGCCAGAAGTTGATGTTGAGTTCGTTGGGCGTGTAGTGTATTTCCTGCGTGATAAACTCAAACACTTGTTGGGCGGTATACAAATAGTCTTTTTCTTTGTGGTATGCGTCGGGCTTGAATTTGGCTACGAGGCTTTGCACGCTCAGGTCATCCACATTAATGAGCGTCTTGATTTCCCCCACGGTGCGTTGTTCCTTTTGGTTGATGATGTCGGCATACTTGTCGAGGAGCATCTTGTAGAACACGAGTTTGTTGTCCGAACGCATATCAACCTATACATAAGTTGTTGGGACTTTTAACCCCTCCTTCGTGTTGCGGGGGTTTTTATTGCCGATTTAAATGGTTTTACCATGCGGGCACGCGGACAAGTGGGGTTGGAGTATCTTGTTTTCACCGCATTTTTGCTTCTGATGACGACGCTGCTTTTTGCGTACGCGTACGCGAATTATTCTAACACTATTCAAGTCGTTCAAACACAGGCTGCTATTGATTCACTGGCGTCTTCGATTGATTTTGTTTACGCTAAAGGTCCCGGGAACGCGGTGATCATTGATATTAAGCTACCCGTGGGGTTGACCGAGTTTAGAGTCGACCAGAATGTGGTTCGCGCCACGCTGACGCAGTATGGTTCTCACACGGTACTATTCGCATTAACAAAAGCACCCATTAACCCGCAGTACTTGTATTTTCAAGAGGGCTTGTACTCGTTGCGCGTAGCCATGGAAGATGTGAATGCGAGCGTGACTAATACATGAGTGCCGTTCCCCCGCGCAAAAATTTTTTTCAAGGCCAAGTATCCACTGAGATGCTTGTGGCAGTGATTATGGTTCTTTTTCTTTTTTTGATTGTGCAGTTATTCATCGAACAAACCAATATTGATGCTCGTCGGAATCAACAAAATGTTCAAGAAGATGAAGTTTGCACTAAACTCTCGACGATTATCACGTACATGAGTTCCAATCCCCCCTACACGGAAACGCGATTTGAATTATTATTGGATACGAATGTCATTAATGGCCGTATTTTTGTGGGAGACGCTTTTTGCGGTTTCCTCGGCCGCGCCCAGAACGTTCAACTTTATCCGGGCGTGGTCAAAGCATTCGATGTGAATGGTATAGTGGTTTTCACGAATGATTTGAATTATTCGCCATTGCAAACACCTTCCGGTGCGCCCGGTTCTGGTTCAAACCAGAGCGGGGGAATTTTACTCCTGATTGATGACCAAAACAATACGTGGAGCATGGAAGTGCAATCGGATGATGCGCTCTATGCTAGTTCGCACGATGACAGTAGTGTAGACCCTGATTGGGTGGAATTTCGTTTCACTAATTTAGGATTATCTCCCGCTAACATTATCACGGAAGTCCTGTTTCTCGCTAAACACTTCGAATCGAGTCACTTGGGATTAAATGGGAGTAAAAATCGCGTGCAATGCTGGGACGGCGCGACGTGGGTGGATGTGAATGCGTATACTCCTGTTTTCACGGAAACCTATTTTCAATCCGGCAACCTTGTTTCGTGTATTTCGGATTGGAATGCGGCCAATAACGCTCGTTTCAGAATGACCTACGAACCCAATGGGGTGGGTGACACTATTTCGATTGATTATGGTCGCGTGGACGTGAACTATACTCAAGTTGGTTCGCTTATTGACTTGTGGGAGTTGCAAACGGATTTGCCTCAACCGGTTGATTTTCGCACCGACATCAATTCAACGAGTAACACGTTTGGACCATTACTCGGAAATGATGGGTGGGATTGGAACGCGAACGTTTACGGCGGAACTCTTTCGAGTGCCGTCTATTTCAACTCCGATCCGGATGCGGACGGAAGCAACGCTGATAGTGTGGTTGGCGTACCTAAGCGTTTGGAAATTAAACTCGGTGGCGGAGTGAGTGGTTCTCCCTCCGATCCGGATGATAATGCTACTATTGGCATGGCCGCGAGCGGTTCATACGGTGTACAATTTGACATTACTCCCAGTCAATGGGCACTCATTCAATCGGGATCACAACTCTTGTTCACGTTTACCTACATGGTTGACGCGGATGCGGGATGGGGTAATTCGTTGGATGCGGGAGAAGAAGCCTGGGTCAAAGTTCGTTTTGGAAATGATTCACTCATGAATTATTTAGGCAGTGATTTAGACAGTGGCGCAGACGAAGATGCCACAAATGAAATCTGGTGGAGTTACCAACCCTCGGATGATAGCGGGTTTTACTACGAAGATGTGTCTTCCTATGTCTCAGGAGCGGGAACATACTATCTGGACATGGGTGGCGGTCTCTCCGATTGGGATAATACGAAAGAAGGATTAGGCATCTATATAGACAACATCAACCTGGTCGTGATCTGATGAACGAAGAAAAGCGCGAGATTATTCCCACTCGTTTCGAACTCAAATGGTTACTCGGACCATTAGCCATTATCCTAGTGGCGGGACTCATTGCCCTCTACCTCCCGACTGTTCCGACTTCCTCATCCAATGAAAATTTTACTCCTGAACAACCTATTATTGTGGAAGAACCCGTCAACGTGGAAGCCGCTAAAATTGCGGCCGCGGCACAGTGCTCCATGACATTTGATTGTTCCACTCTCGACTGTTTAGAAAAAGTCCTCACGCATATTGATTCATCCACGCAACGTATTGATGCTGTACTCCGAACTCCCGCCCCTAAAGTCTTGCGTGATCACTTGCGCATGGCCATCAAACGCGGCGTTATAGTACAACTGGTACTCGATCCAACCCTCAATCCTAAATTTTATTTACAAGGAGCGAATGTACGCATCAAAAGTGTGAATCGTTTTGTGGCATCCAATTTCATGATTATTGATTCATCCGTCGTTGTTCACGGAACGGATTTTTCTGTCTATGCCGCGTCACCCGATATTATTCACGTTGCGTGTGAACAATTAGAACGTGATCCCTATCTTGATTTGTTTTCCCGCGTGTGGCAAGACGAATCAACTCCATTCGTTTCCGAAACAATGGAAGAAGAAGTCATCCCCGATACTGAATTAAGTGTTCCATCCAGCGACTCGTGCGATTCCTCGGAATGCGGTCCCGACACATTCACGTGTGTGGGCACCACGAAAGTGTACACGGATTATTTTTGCTCCGACTCGTCCTGCGTGTATCAGATTGTTCCCCTCTACTATAATTCGGATTGCGGATACACGAACCCGGGTTTCGCTCCGGATGGGTCGCCTCTGATTATTATTACTGAAACGGAAGTTGATGAAGGGCAGGTTGCCAATGAGTTCATCGAATTCACTGCCCTTGAACCGGTAGAGTTAACCGGTTTCACTCTCCTGCGCAATGGCCAATCCGTCATCACGTTCAACGAGCCTTACATTCTAAACGGAGCGGCACGCACCTATACGGGTGTGGGAACGACCACGACTACGGTGGTGTACCTCAACCAATTCTCTCCCCAATGGAATGTTCCCGGAACGGTTGCCACGTTATTGAATCCTAATGGAAATAGTGTCGCGGAGCGGACGTTTGACTGAGTGGATTGTTATGCCCATTCATTTGTTGATAAAAAAAATCGGTCTTTCGTCGCGCGGCCAAGCGACTTTTCCTGATATACTTATGGCGACGTTTCTTTTTTTGCTCATTCTAGTGGGGTTGTTTACTTATTCCCAAAACACTCAGACGGCTGCGCAAGAAACAATTAATCGACGCTCGCTCGACAATGTTACATCCAACATTGCCGAATTTATTATCAAAAATCCCGGCATTCCTGCCAATTGGGAGTTGTTGGGAGATATTAATTCCGTTACTCAATTTGGTCTCGCCCAAAAAGACCGCGTGTTAGACGACCAAAAAGTGGTCGCATTTGTGAACTATGCTAACACGGATTATACCACCATCAAGTCGCGATTAAATATTCCCGCGTATGAATTCTACGTGACGCTGGAAGGAGGAGCATCCCTCTCTGCTGGGCAGCCAGCCCCGCTTACTCGACCCGTGAGTGTGGTACAGAGGCTCGTTACTATTAATGGAGTAGAAACTATTTTCACGTTGACCATTTATGAATCATAAACTCATGAAAGGAAAATCCCGTGCATTTGCCTTCAGCGCGGATGTCGTATTAGCCCTCATTCTCGTAACGAGCTTGTTTGTTTTTCTTTCTCTTCCTACTCAACCTGCACCACAACTCGAAGAGCGCAGAGTCACGGATCAATTCGTGGATGATTTGTTCGTCGCACTAGATCATTCGGGATACATTGCGAACGAGTTGGACGTGAATGGATATTCCACGCAGACCCTGCAAAATGTGTACGCGCGTGCGTTATCATTGTTGCCAAACGCTTACGATGTATCCCTGCGTTTGACGCAGTATCCGGTGGACATTAATTCCTGCCGCAATGGACAAGATTTTTCATCGTGTTTTCCGGATGCCAATGTTTCCTATGTAACCTATGGAAGCACCCTCCCCGCGGGAGCAGCCTATGTTCACGGTCGACGAATATTTTTACAGCAACAACCCGCTTCTCAATGCACGGCTTCCCCGCTTCCTTCTGAAAATGGGAATCCTTTCGCGCTTTATCCGCATGAAGAACCCCGCCCTGCACGTTTTGCCACGGATGTTAATCTCACGTTCGACGTGAATGTCTCCCCTGCTGGAACGCTGACGTGCGACCAAAATATCACGATTACTCTTTCCGTTACCGGCAACACGGGGGCGCGCAAACCATTAGACATGATGCTCGTCTTCGACCGCTCGGGAAGTATGAGCTGGGACGGGCAAGAAGACACGACCGATGCATTTGGTCTTGAATTGTCCGGCAGCACCGCATTCGTGGCCGATAGCACCAGCGGTTTACGTGATGTGAATATTCAAAATTATGACCTCCCCAACTTGATTGGAACGTACAACTCTCCCGGCACGGCGCGTGATGTGGATATCAATGGAAACTACGCGTATTTGGCCGACGGAACATCGGGATTGCGCGTCGTGAATATGACTACTCTATCTTCTCCTTCCTCTGTGGCGCAGCTTGACGTAGGCGGGGATGCATACGCCGTGTTGTCGCGCGACTCATTAACGTATGTAGCGACCTACGGTACAACTACTATTGATCAAGCAAATACTCCCAATTCAAACCGTGATTTAGTAATCGGACAAAACTCTTCCAACACGTACGTGGGACAATCTTTCATTCCATCATTGGATTTCATCACCGGCGCCACCGTGTATGTGCGCAAAGTAGGAAGTCCATCCGTTAATTTGCAGGTTAATCTGCGCAGTTCTCTGACTGGTGCCAACTTGGCCAGTGCAACCATAACTCCTGCTTCTCTTACTACATCTTACCAGAGTATTGATGTAAATTTTTCTTCACTTTATCCATTAACGAGTGGAAGCACGTATTACTTAGTGCTCACCACGTCATCCAATAATGCCACGAATTATTATCAATGGGGTGCGCGCAACACGAATGGTTACGCTAGTGGAACAGCCTACCAAAATAGCACCAATCAAAACTTCGATACATGGTTTCAAACACGATACGTGACTGGACTGATTGGTGTCAACACTGCCGCTAAAAATTCTCCGCAAGTCGCGAGTGCTCTCTCACTCACGGACCCGTGGCGAATGTTCGTGCAGGGAAATTATTTGTATGTCGCGGATGGTTCATCCGGCCTGCGAATCATTGATATTTCATCCACCCCCACGCAAGTGGGTGTGTACAACACGCCCGGCACGGCGTATGATGTTTATGTGGACGGATCCTACGCCTATGTTTCGGATGGAACATCCGGTTTGCGTATCGTGAACGTGTCCATTCCCTCTTCTCCAACATCCGTGGGAACGTATAACACGCCTGGAACCGCCTACGCGACGCGGGTGAACGGTACAACTGCCTATGTTGCCGATGGAACTTCCCTTCAGGTGATTAATGTGTCAACGATTAACTCGCCCGTCTTTGTGAAATCGTACGTGACACCATATAATTACCGCGACCTCGAAATATTGAATGGGTGGGGCTTCATTGCAGTGGACGCAAGTATTGAAGGAATCATGACGTTTGATTTGGCACTAGGACCCAAAATTGATCAAGCCAAAGTCGCTGCCCAATCATTTATGGATTTTAACGGATGGGACTCCACGAGTGATCAAATTGGACTCGTGAGTTATTCCTCCTCCTCTACCCTGGATCAAACACTCACCATTAATTATGTGCTCGTCGAATCGGACATTAATGCATTGGTTTCAGGAGGGGGAACCGCCACGGGAGATGGAATTAATACTGCCACTTCAGAGTTAACGAGCATACGTCACAATGCCTCAGCGCTTCGATTCCAACTACTCATGTCGGATGGACTAACCAATGCAGGGGCGAACAGCTCTACTGCTGCCATCAATGCTGCGAACAATGGAATAATCATTTACACCATTGGTTTCGGAGCGGAAGCCGACGTGACCGAACTCACCAATATCGCCAACATCACGGGCGGAAAATACTATTCGGCGCTAGACCAAAATGCACTCATTGATGTGTATACTTTAATCGCCCAAGAAATTCAACTCATTGCCACGGATGCCAATTTGGTGGCATCTATTCCAACGGATGTCAATGTTGTGATTGATGGAAACGGTTTCTTCACCGGAACAAGCCTCGTGTTTGATATTAATACCCAGCAACCCCAGCCGTGGATTGCACAGTACACCATCCTCATTCCATGCACTTCGCAATTGGCTTGCTCTTCAACACTTATTTCAATGCCTAGCCCCGGAACCAAATTCCAATATATTGATGCGAATGGCAATACGATCGCACTCGATTGGAATGTATTCGACACGCAATCATTCACGTTCAGGGACTTAAAAATCGACATTCTTTCCGGAAATATTATCGGACCCGACAACATTGATTTAGTTGTCAACGTCTCAAGTGCAGGTAATGCCGACACCAACTCTTCGACTGTCTCATTTTACGAATCGGATCCATCATTGGGGAATTTGATTACCACTACATCTATTCCTCCACTCTGCGGTTCACTTACTCCTGGGTGCATGTCCTCTGACTACACTTTCACCCATAATGTGGGAGCAGAAGGAGAATTGTGGGCGGTTGTTAACCCCGACCAGACTATTCCAGAATGTACGCACAACGATCAAGACGTCATATTTTGTTACCAAAATCCATCCACACAATTCTTCACGCTGGATTATTGGGTGTGGCTCCATGTGTGATGCATGCTCATTATCGCACAACAGCATTTCGTCCATGAATCAGCGCGGGGTCTTGTTTACTTTTCTAACATTTCTTTTCATTGGAGTGGTGATTGGTCTCATTGTCTTCAATACCAACCTCTCGAATCGCACATCCACTTTTACGGTTGAAATATCCGCGCTCAATGCTATCAATTCCAAATACGATGATATTACGGATGATATCATTACGCTCGATCATCCAATCGGTGTGCCCTCCATCCACCAGCGATTGCTGCCATTCACTCATTCGGTGGACAAAAATACCATCTCCTTCATACAAACCCTTCCTATTTCAAGTGGAAAACTCGCGCTCTATTTTGATTTGATTAATGCATATTCCATATTTGTCACCGATCAAAACACGCAGCGAACATATGATGGAGTGACTGTGACGCTGGACACTCCAAAACCTTCTGCGTGGGGAGGAAATAATCAATCCGCGCGGTTCAATATTTTGCCGCAGTGCGTACAATACTATATCCAAGACGAGAACACGGTTGGTTTGTCCAGCGACAGCACCATTGGATGCGAAACCGATTTCTCCATGCTGGCCCACGTGTCGCGGATTGACATTAACGTATACTTGCCCACGTCCGTGGATGATTATAACGCGGTAACGTGCAGCATCAATGGAAGCTCATCTTGCCCACATGAAGATTATAACGCGACAAACGGACCCTATTTTTCTATTTTATTTTTCGACACGAATTGTTCATCGTGCGCGCTCTCTACGAGTGACAAAAATATTTCAGGACACTTCGACCCAGACTTAGTGAGCACCCTCACTTATTCCTGCACCACGCTCCCGTGCACGTCTCAACCCCTATCGTTTACTTTTGACGAGGGAGTGGCAATCACGCACAGTGATTCCCCCGTCATATTATCATCCCGCATTCATTTCACGGATGCGATCCGCACATTCTATTATCAGGATGCCAATTACACCGTTGGAAAAACCGGTTTCGAAACGACTAAAAGTAACGTGGTGGTGTTTCCACAATGAGCATACAAGATGTCCTCATCGGACTCATCGCTATTCTCGTATGCGGTTCCGTGGCGTATTTCTTCATTTTACCATCCGCCGACTATGCTTCACAAGGAGAAGCAAAACTATACATGGATGTTCTCCCCACCGCATTTGTAAAACAACCCACCATCATAACCATTACCGCAACATCCGCATCTGGAAAAATGATTGCTGTAGCGAGCGGAGAAAAAAAAGAAACTCTTTCCTGTCAACAAGACCCGTGCTATTTTTCTCTCACGTTCACGTATGCTGCACCCGGTACGCAAACAATTACTGCGCGCGTTGACAATATATTGCTGGAAAAAAAAATTGAAGTAACCGAAAGTGTTTCACGCTGTCTCGATGGGACGACTGATGGAAAGTGCTCGACCCCTCCCCTGCATTGTGAAAAATCACAACTAGTATCGCGTTGCTCCCAATGCGGTTGCCCTGATCAAAAAATATGCCAAAATGATTCATGTGTTAATCCCATTCTCGCATTCTCATTCATCTCTTTCGACCCTCCGTCCACGTATTACACGGGCATCACGCGCAGTGCTTCATATACCATTCAAAACACGTCAGGGTATGAGGCTGATGGACTTTTTTTATTACTCATTTCCTCATACGATGCAACCGACAACTTGTTACGTGAGAGTGCGCAACAAGTGCAATTAGATGCATTACAGCCATTCGAAACATATGCGGGAACATTCGATGCCGCATTTCCAGCAACAGCTAAATTTGTTCGCTTGAAATGGTACGACCAACCCGACACCTATCCCTCTTCCACTCTTTTAGGAGAATCATCGCGTTATTCTATTACCGTGACCACGGACACGACTCCACCCCTGCCCCCCAGCCAGGTAGCGATAACTTCCACGGGCGGAAATGTCACCCTTTCCTGGAATGCAAGTCCATCCAATGATGTCAAGACCTATCGCATTTACCAGCAAAACTTTGCCTCAGGAGGATTTACCACGTATTCCGTGCTTACCGAAGACAATCAATCCCCCTACACGTTTAGCGAGACCCCTGAATCATTAGCCTATGTGATTCGCGCCGTGGATTATGCCGGAAATGAGAGTGAACCCACGCAACCCGTGTTTGGGGGCGCCTCTTAGATTAAAAACTCGGACTCATTTTTTGACGCATGCCCAATGCTCCTTCCGCGAGACCTGGTTTATTTGCCGGACTAGCTAAAGTTCTCCATCTTCACCAGCTCCCGCGAAACGAGGAAAAAACACTTGTTACTGCACCCAAACGAGAACCCTCCGCGGGAGAAATTCTGCCCGTTAATTCTCCTATGAATAATCGAATAACCGTTTCCACCCCCAAAAATGAATCATTTATTCCATCGCCCATCACTAAAACGACGCCTCCATCCATGCCTTCTCAACCTGTAAAAAAAAATAATTCAACCACCCCCATTCCTGTTACAACCCCTTTGACCAAATCCCCCTCCTCGCCGCGATGGCCCGTGAACACGCACCCATCTTCTTCTACTCCCGTGTCAAAAGGAATGATTATCACGGACTATGACCGCATCCTTGAGTTGGTGAAGACAAATCATCCCGTAAAACTCGATGAGATTGCCCGCATCTTGACGATGAAAGAAGAACAAGTCGCGCAAGAACTGCAAACACTTGAAGACAATGGATTAGTCGAAGTCAAATACCCCGCATTTGGAGAACCACTCATCTACTACAAACAACCCGAGGCCTGATCATGAGCTTTCAACGCACGGAAACATACACGGTCCAGACGGACATCCTCGTGAGTGTGGACATTGGTAAAGCCGACACGGAATTCGTGAAGAGTTACATTCTCCACACACCCGAATTTGGACCCGGAACGCGTGCATTGTTAAACGATTTGAAATCACGCATCATTACCGAAGTAAATATTTCTTCCGAAAAAATGCTCGATGCCAAATTCGTAAACGAACTCAAAAAAACATTCCACGAAAAAGCAGAAGCACTCCTCGGACGTGAACTTCCCGAATTATCAGCAGACGCGCGACACCAATTAGCTGCCGTCATCCTAAATGAAATGGTGGGACTAGGGCCCATTGAATTTTTGCTCGCGGATGGAAACCTCGAAGAAATAGTCGTCAACTCCGCCACGGAACCCGTGTGGGTGTATCACAAAAAACACGGGTGGCTGAAAACCAACATCATCATCAACCCCGAAGCTGAAATTCAAAATTATGCAAGCATTATCGCCCGACGCGTAGGAAAACAAGTCACCATCCTCAATCCATTATTAGACGCTTACCTAGTTACGGGAGATCGTGCCAACGCGTCACTGTTTCCTATTTCCTCGCGCGGAAACACGATAACCATTCGTCGCTTTCGCCGTGATCCGTGGACGGTAACCGATTTCATTGACTCCAAGACCGCGAGTGCAGCATCAATGGCAATGCTGTGGCTAGCCATGGAATACGAACTCAACATCATCGTTTCCGGCGGAACTGGAAGTGGAAAAACAACCTTGTTGAATGTCATGCTTCCCTACATCCAGCCTAATCAACGCGTACTCACCATCGAAGACACGCGCGAATTACAACTCCCCGACTTCTTGCACTGGGTTCCCATGACCACGCGTGAACCCAATGCGGAAGGAAAAGGAGCCGTCACCATGCTCGACTTGCTGGTTAACTCCCTGCGTATGCGCCCAGACCGAATCATTGTCGGTGAAATTCGTCGTCAACGCGAAGCCGAAGTCATGTTCGAAGCCATGCACACGGGACACAGTGTTTATGCGACGGTGCACGCCAATACCGCGGAAGAAACCATTACGCGATTGATTAGTCCACCCATTGAAATCCCCTCATCCCTGTTAGAAGCCGTGCACTTGAACGTGGTCATGTTCCGGAATCGTAGGTTGGGCGTGCGACGCATTTTGCAGCTAGCGGAGTTTGTTCCCCAAAAAGCAGGAAGCGAAGGAAAAATACAACTCAAACCCAATATTTTGTATCGCTGGAGAGCGGCCACGGACACGATTGAAAAATACGCGGAAAGCATCCGCTTGTTTGACGAATTAGCGTTACACACGGGTTACACCGCACAAGAACTCACTCAAAATCTCTCCGAAAAACAACGCATCCTCGAATGGATGGACAAACAAAAAGTGCGCGACATTAATGAAGTAGGAAAAGTCATGGCCCAATACTACGCGGAACCGGAAGCCATTCTCAAGAAAGCAGGAATAAAGTGACGGAGTGTTGAAACGCATGATCACGCACTTTAACATGCCCCTCAATGTGCTTCCCATGCCACTCTTACGATGGGCGAGCAAACATCTTGTAGGATTGGGAACGCGTTTTGGAAAATTCATGCCCCTCAATGATGTGGACATGAGAAAAGCCGAAATTCCCATGTCAGCTAAAGAATATGCAACCATGAGCATGGTCATTATTCTCTTCTACTTCGTCTTCTTCGGCTTCTTATTTTTTGTCATGGCATTCCGATTATTCACCAAACTCGACATTTTTCTTCCGCTAGTTGTCAGCATGGTCTTTTCACTCTTAGTTTTCGTACAACTCGTCACGTTTCCCATTATTCGCGTCACCAAAAAAGTCCGCGACTTAGACCGGAATCTCGTATTCGCCCTCCGCACGATTCTCGTGCAACTGCGCTCAGGCATAAGCTTATTCGAATCCATGAAAGTGGTAGCGGAAGGAAACTATGGCGCCGTATCCAAAGAATTCAAACGAGCTGTGGACCAAATATCCACGGGAACTATACAAGAAATCGCCCTCGAACGGATTGCGGAATACAATCCCAGCATCTTTTTCCGCAGGGCCATATGGCAAATCGTCAATGGAATGCGCGCCGGAGCAGACATTACCACCGTATTAGGAGAAAGCGTGGACTCCCTCACGGAAGCACAATCCATCCAAATACGCAATTACGAGAGCCAAATGAAAATACTCTCACTCGTGTACATGATGTTAGGCGTCATTGTTCCCGCGCTCGGAATCACTTTCCTCATTGTCCTATCATCATTTCCACAAATTCAAATAACTGAATTATATTTCTGGATTCTCCTCGCAGGAGTTGGAATCGCCCAATTCATGTACATGGGTATTGTGAAAAGCAAACGCCCAACATTGCTGGGAGACTAACATGACCGCACGAAACAACATTGCATTTTTGCGCGGCATCGTGGACGCGTTTGAGAAGCAATTCATGTACTTGGGAATACGCATCTCTTCTCGAAAATTCGTCATCAACATGATCATGTTTTCGTTTACATTAAGTGTCGTGTCAACCATTGTAACAAGCATCGTTTTCAAATGGCCCTACTTCCTCGTAGTAATTGGATTCTTCCTAACTTTTTTGCTGGTCATGGGAGGAATTTACTTATTTTTGGACTTACAAGCCGAAGGAAGAGGAAAACAAGTCGAAAAAGTTCTTCCGGATGCACTCCAACTCGTGGCGAGCAACATCAAATCCGGACTCACTACGGAACGCGCACTATTGGTTTCCGCCCGACCCGAATTCGGTCCATTTGAGTACGAACTCAAACGCATCTCCACACGCGTACTCTCCGGTGTTCCGATTGAAAAAGCAATATTAGAAGTTCCCAAACACATCAAATCAACTCTCGTGGAGCGTACCATGTGGCTGCTTGCGCGCGGAATTTCCTCCGGAGGAGAAATTGCCGATTTGCTGCTGCAGCTTTCACGTAATCTGCGCACGCAACTCACGTTACAAAGCGAAGCCCGCGCATCCATATCCATTTACGTAATCCTCATATTTTTCTCCGCAGCGTTTGGCGGGCCCGCATTGTATGCAGTATCGAGCTTCATCGTGGAAGTCATGAACGCGCAAGTATCATCCCAACCCCAAATTAATGCAGGAAGCATGGCTGCTGCTGGATCACGATTCTCCGGATTAGGTTCATTTGTGGGTGGCCGCACCGAAATGATTTCTCCTGAATTTGTCATATTCTTCGCACAAATCATGCTATTTGTCGGAGGAATATTTGCCGCACTCATCTTGGGAGCCATCGCCACCGGAAAAGAAAAAGACGGAGTCAAATACATTCCAGTAGTTATGCTATTTTCATTCGGATTGTATTACATGATACGGTTTGTTTTACACTCAGCGTTTGGAACACTCTTGCTGGGAGGATAAAGTCATCCAGCATTTTTTTTTAATTCGTTCTTCTATTTTTTTTTATGCTTCTGAAAATAATTCTTCAAACTTTTTAGAAAAGTTTGATCAAAATCACGCTTCTGAAAACAATTCTTCTTTAGGAAGCACTTCAATTCCCTGCGCGGTGATTCTCACGGGGCGAAGCTTGTCGCTTATTTTGGTATCGCGCATTTTGAGAATACCAATACTTCTCACGAAGCGATTTTCCACTCTTGTGTGGTAAAGCAACACGACTCCATCTGCGACATATTCTTCCAAACCATACAATCCTTCATGCTGACCCGTCGTGCTTTCGTTCGTAATAATCGTCGTCACATTCAACTTCTTGAGCATTTTTCCCAATGACAAAATACGCTTACGTGCATCGAGTTCACGTTCAAAATACAAATGAAAAATAACGCCAGGGTCAATAATGATCCGCGAGGCCTTGTGTTTCGCGACCAAATCCTCAATACTGTCTCTCAACTTATCAAAATCATACAATTCAACCGTTTGCAGAATTATTTTTCCTTTCTTCACCATTCCTTCTACATCCCAACCAAAAATAGCAGCCGTCTCCATCAATTCTTCGGGCTTTTCTTCCAATGAAATAAACACGCCCGTCTCATTATGCTTGAATGCGCCGTGATACAAATACTGCAAACAAAAAATAGTCTTTCCCGCACCGGGATCACCTGTCAAAACAACCAAGTTTCCCTTCGGAATACCCCCTTCAATCAACTCATCTAAGCCCATGATTTCAGTGGGAGTGCGTTCAACAATGGCGTTGCCCATACCTCACCCCATTGACTTGGGAGATATATACGTGATGGTGACTCCTGCAGTAAACACCCTCGAATCCCGTTTCTAACCCCACGATTTATATATTGCGAATTGTTTTCCTATGTCAGAATTAACCTTTCTTTGCAAAGGAGGAGATATTGCATATGCATTTTGGAAAACGAGGGCAGTCCGCACTCGAATACTTAATGACTTACGGATGGGCGTTGGTCGTTATTGTGATTGCGGTTGCAGCATTAGTAGTATTAATTGACCCCAGTAAGATTCAAGGAAACCAATGCGATCCACGCTTTGGACAATTCACGGTGAGTCAGAGTAATTTAGTTGCCGGAACATCGCAGTTCGCTTTGGTTAACCAGACCGGACATGGTGTGACATTGACTGCTGTTAACGTAAGCGGAACCTATGCCGGTTCAACAGCCTACAATGACACCGGATCAGCCATCACATCCGGAACGACGTTGAACCCTAACCAAACGGTCACGGTCATCGTCGATCAAGACCCTGATTTGACATCGGGATCATACAACTTGACCTACACGTTCACTTATGACGCGGGTCAGTTGACAGGACTCACCGCTGCCGGAAGCTGCCACGGAACCATCTAAATTCATTCGCTTAGCGGTTGTGCTCCGAAAGGAGCCAACCTTCTTTTTTTTATTCTCACCACTCCTATCTCACGCAGTATGGCTATTACTCCACGCCCCCTCAATACAATGACTCCCCCTTCTCCCGCGTCTCCGGACGAATCCGTGCACCCTTCCCTGTCCGATGAACAATTAGCCGAACTCTTGCGGCCGGGAAAAGAATTTGAAAATAATTTACACGCGACCCTGAAACAATTATCCGCGGGAAGCATCAACCTATTAGTCGTCCCCCTGAAAGATTATTCATCCACCGCCCACGCACTCCTAACCTATTATCACGCGCAAAAAACATCTGGAGTATATGTGAGCATCAACAAACCCACGCAGGACATTCTCAAAGGAATCAACGTTCAACTCACGCAAACACAGTTCGTGGATGCCATCACCGCATTAACCGGAAAAGGAACCGAGGACACACAGCAAATAACATTTATTGACTCTCCATTAGCACTAGTTGAATTAAATCTCGCCATTTCCGACCGAATGAAAGGACTAGTCAGCAATCAAAAATTTCTCGTCGTGGATTCCATATCCACATTATTAGTGTATAACACCCCGCAATCCGTGGAAAAATTCTGCCACACCATCATCGCCAAAAACCGCGGAGACAATGTGATTGGCTTATTGCTCATGATTAATTCCGACGAACACCATGACGTGGTGGAAACGCTCGCCCAATTCGTGGATCATGTCATTATTGTAAAATAATTTTATCCAATTCAAAATTAAGCTGCGTTTGACAAACGTGATTTGCCTCTTTCCAAATTACTCCAATTTCCTTTGCAATATTTTCTCTCGCGTGAATACTATTGAAAATGGCCTCTTCTGTTTTCTCTTGATTCAAAAGAATACTATTCTCGCGCTGCTGCACACCCATTAATGCCCGGTGCAAGGGATGATTATCCCGTTCATGTTGATTAGCCACAATAGCCGCATCAAGCGCGTGAACATGTTCAATATACTGCACAAACAACGGGTCCTCGAGTGCATGCAAGATAGTGTCGCGAACATCCTCTTTATTCATTCCCACAAACACATTTTCATCCAACTCCAATGCGGAAACTGCCAAGCGCAAAATCATTACTAATCCTTGCCCGTGCGCATCTTTTTCACGCGTCAACGCGGGATTAGTCAAATACAAGTGCATCATCCGGTGCTGCGCGTTCTCCCACGACGCAGAAGCATTTTCATTTTCCGTTAAACACTTGAAAATAACACTCAATGATTGCCACGTGTTCATCCAATGTTCATTCAACGCGCGCTTTTCCAACAATAATTTATCAAATGACACATTCAAACGCGTCAACGTGTCAAATCCTGGACGCGAACGGTATTCCTCCGACTCGTGATTCAAAAAAATACTCTCACGAGCTAAACGATTCTTCTCACCCTGAAGAAGAGCATACTCGCTTCCTAACTGTTCATATTTTTCAATATGCTCACTCAATTTCGTCAACAAATTATAGGGACGCAGAGCAGGATGTTTAGACAAATTCTGCATCACGATGCGGCGCATCTCTAACAACGTATCTTCCAGCTCACGCAACCACGAACTATTTTCATGCGCTCCAGGAGCGTGTTCAAGCAACGGCTTGTAATGCGTCACAAACGCTTCATGCATCGTCAACGCGTACTGAATTAATGCATCCTCCGCACCCGGGGAAGGGGGATTCATCTTCGCGTGCAACCCCGCAACACTCTCATGGGAGAATAATGGGGAGCGGTTCATCACATATTTCACTTGAGCGACGCGCAGCATGAGTAATTTGACTACTTTTTCATGGTCGTTCTTGACGAGCTCATGGGTCCGCGTCCGTGCCTCTAAAATGCTCATTTTTTTCATAGGTTACTCAGGGTGCACGCAACTATATCTCTTTGCGTTCGTTGTTCAGCATAACTTGGTACAAACATGAGCAGATTTATATACTCAAATAATTTTCTCCATGAACGATTCCTATGCGCTACACTTATTTACTGACAACTGGACTAATATTATTAGTTATTTTTGGCACATTTGCTTTAGCAAACGTGTCCACGACCACGATGACGTGGTTTGTTGCTACCGCTAAGTCGCTCACCGTTACGTACGGTTCCCCCTGCACCTCCGTGGCATTCTTCTTCCCGGAAACCAAGGCCTTTTTCGACTCCGATACCGATGGAAACTGGGCCCAAGTCGTACCTCACACCAACCGTGCGGGTGACACCAATTGTCAAACCTCCGCACAAGCGGGAATGACGGTCTCGAACACGGGAACCTCCGCGATAAACGGGGACGGTAACTTTGCTTCCCACCTTTCAGGTGCGGACGTTAATGTCGTGTTGAAAGTCTGGCTCGGAACCGGCTCCGGATGTGGAACCAATGGAATGGGCGGATGGGAAAAGGATTGTACGATCACTGAACGCGATGCGACAACCGCTCCCACCACGACGACGTGCCGTAACTTCAATGTGTTTAACGATATCAACGGCGGACGCCTCTTCTCATCCTTAGCGGTGTTTGGCGCCCAGCAATTGTGCTTCTCCGGTGATGGAAATGGATTCGTGGGGGCAGGAGATCACAATGGAAACTTCCAGATCGGAAGCGACTTTAGTTAATGGCCGGGCTTCTAAAATCCGGCTCATTTATTAATTTCCAGTGAGTAGGGGAGTGAGGTGGGTTTTCGTATGACCGTCGCAAAAGAATCAACTAAATCGTCTAGTGCACCTAATCCCGTGCTTAAATTTGTCGTGGGGGGCGTTATTGTTGTACTCGCTGCGTATCTTTTCCTCAACGCATCCACTCTTTTCCCCGCCACCACTCCCCCATCTACGGACACCGCCCTCTCTCCTGCCGAAGCAACCCTTCCCGAAACATTTGATGATCATTCTGCTAACTTGCAAGTGTTGAAATCCACCTTGAGTAAGGAAAAGTTTTTGAAAAAACTATTTGAAGTGGATCGAAGCACGTATCACTTATACGATAAAGCGGCGCAATTCCTCGGCGTTTCCAACGAGGAAGTCACTCAATTCTTTTACAATTGCTGCGACCTCACGAAAGAATCGGACATTTTTTCCGAATTGCCCCCCATTTCCGATCATTTTTCCGCTACGGCGTACGATGTGTCCATTGGCAAACTCAACCAGATTGGATTGCTCGATGAAGGGTTCTACAAGCAACCCGAGTTCTACACGTTTATTGATCAAGAAACGGGTGTCGTGAATCGTGAATTTTCTTTTCGACCGTGGACGCGACCGGAATTAAACCAGTGGGGAGACAATGGCATGCAAGCCTACCCCGCGGATCAATTTGATTCGGTTGAAATCACGGGAAGAGACACGTTCACCGCAGTCGTGTTCGTTACGGCGGGGTGGAACATTCAAAATTACGTGGGAGTAAATCTCGTTCCCAACCACGATGTCACTAATTATTTTGACATTGCCATTTCGGAAGAGAAGACGGGAAAATCATACTTCTTACTCGGACCCACATTCCCGCGCTTCTCACGAGAGTGGGCAACCAAAGTAGTGATTGATGGAAAAGTAAAACCAGGCACGCCCGCCGGGAGATATGTGATAGGAATAAACCCCGTTGCTCCCCCCAGTCAATTAAACCAAAAATGGTCGGAAGAATACCCCGGATTGTATGCACCGCACGGGTTCATTCGACCCACGGACAACTACATTAGCCTTGTCATCGATGTCACGGCATAACCTCATTCGGATTATTTTTTTCAGCCGAGCAAACCATATTAACCGTGACTTTTTCCTTTGACGCATGGGTAGACGTACGTATCGACTATGGTTTGTGCTCGCAGCCATCACCCTATTATTGCCGGCATTCACCCACGCCGCCGCGAGTCAAACCATTACCTGGTATCCTGCTATCGAAGCAGGGTACTTGCTGAACGTTGACTATGCCCAATGCCACGCATCCACGGGTAATGTTTCGTTCAGTGCAACGGTTACCGGGACAACATTTGGAGGAACCATTACCGACGCCAACGTATTCGCTACTTTTCGCCGACCGGACGCAACCACGTTTGATGCCAATTTTACAAACGATTTGAGTGGAACATATGCACTCACCACTAACTTGACTCAAAACGGCACGTATTTTTTCCAAGCCCACGCGTACAAACCAGGATACACGCGCGGGGATTTCAATGGATACATTTACGTGCGCGATTTGAATTGGACAACTTCCTTTTTGAATAATGGATTCGACCTCAACATTGGACAATTAGGAACTATACGAAATCTCGTGATCAACAATGATGGCAACACCGTGTATGACATCAATGCCAATACCACCATTTATTATCCCGATGGAAACGTCGCCGATGCCAATAGCACCATGAATCAACTAGCTAATGGAGAATTCGCCAAAACATTTTTCGGACCGTCCCCCGCAGGAGCGTACACGGTATCCACATTATTTACATGCGGAAGCCTCATGGACCATAATGCATCCGGAACATTCACGGTGCACGACACGAATACGGGAGGGAGTGGAGGAACCGGTGGCGGCGGTGGAGGATCCGGTGGCGGCGGTGGAGGCGGCGCCGGGGCCGGAGGTGGAGGAGGAAAACGCGCGCGAATCATTTCAATTGAATTCAGTCCCGCACTCGGAAAAAATGCTCCCTCGCAAATGGAAGCAACCGTGCAAAACTTGGGAGCAGGAATCATTGATTACACGCTCGCCTACACGATTACTACGCCCGCCGGTTTCGTAGCAACGGGACAAAAAGACATTTTGGCTGTAGGACCGTATGGAATAACCACTATCACACTCGACAGCGGGTTCACTCCCCTCGAAACAGGTTCGTATGTGGTGCAAGC
Organism: Candidatus Iainarchaeum sp.; assembly: GCA_016867455.1. Taxonomy (GTDB): domain Archaea; phylum Iainarchaeota; class Iainarchaeia; order Iainarchaeales; family VGJJ01; genus VGJJ01. The sequence continues at coordinate 35,421 of VGJJ01000003.1, forward strand.
AGACTTATACAAAAAAGACACGATTTCCAAATACGACAGTTATTCACGCACATACCCTGTATTGGGTGCTCATTCCATCACATTCGACGCGGTTCCCGCATCCGACAAAACAGCCGTGGGACTCAGTTACCCATTCTCAATCAATCTATTGAACACAGGTGATTTTCTAGAAGATGATGTCCACATTGAATGGTATATTCTCAACTCAAATGGAGAAGAATACATTCGTTCTACTTACACGACTGAACTTTCTCCTACAGAAACGGCATCATTGCCATTCGCTCCATTTATTCCCATTAATGCTCCATTTGGATTGCATCAACTCGTTGTCAACGTGCGCGCATACAATGTGACCCAAACCCAAACCATCGTGTTCACCGTATCATCGCCCACGGATTATTACGCACAACTCATCCAGGATTTAGAACTGCGCATCGATCAACTGGATGAAAAATTATCCAGCCTCGAACAGCGTGGCTTTGACGTCAAAGAAGCGCAACTTACACTAGTGGATATCAAAACCGCGCTTGCACGAGACAAAGCATTGCTTCTATCCGGACAATTCGAAACACTCAACAAGGAAATCATTGACTTATCCGGACGCATCACTCGACTGGCTGCATTAGTGGATTTATTGGAACAACAATCCCCTCTCCTTTCGCGTGAAGGGCTCAATTTACTCTTGTACATCGGCGCAGGACTCTTATTGGCATTGTTTGCATGGCTGTTATATTGGCTCCTTGAACGCGAAAAACACGAGCGGGGAAAACGCGGAGGGGTTGTCGTCGTCCCCGCGTCTCTCCCGTGGTTGTCCAACCTTATTGGTGTACAAAAAAGCTACCTTTTAACCACGGAACGCGAAAAAATCAAGCGTAAGCCTTTAATAGACCGGTTAATTGGATTGGTGCAAGGTGAGTCCAAGCATGATGTCGACTGAACTCCTAGTAACGGTGGCACTATTTGTCGTGCAAATGGTTATAGCCGTATATTTGATACGTTATTCCAACCAACAACTCATGAAAAGCATCTCCGGATTGAGAGACAAGAACTTGGAACTCATGAAACTAAATGCACGTTTAACGAAAACAGTCATCATGAACGAAGACGGCTTCCGAAAAGAACTCGACGGTTTACGTAAAAGCAAATCCAGCGACAAGACCGTTGTCCAAGCGGTCACCGCCAAGGAGTGAGCGTGTCCACCATGCCCTTTGCCGAAATCATTGTTTCCGTGGGATTCTTCGTCATGTCCATGCTTGTGGCGGTGTACCTCATACGTTATTCCAACCAACAACTCACGCGATGCTTGACATCATTAGAAGAAAAACACAACGAATTAGTGGACTTGAATGGTAAACTAGCCAAACAAATATTCTCCTCAGACAAAAAACTACGAGACGATTTGGAAAATATTAAACGCGCCCACAAAAAAGCAAACGCGTCATAAATAATTACTCCAAATTCTCCTTCATTTACGTTGCGTGTTATAATTCTATTATTTTTCATTTTTTAGTATGGGACAAGCCGAACGCGACCGAATTCTTGCGAAATTTAATGAATTAAACATTCCATTCGAACACCTCAGACACGAACCCGTGTACACATCGGAACAAGCCATGCGCGCACGCAAAGGAGAATTGCACAATGGAGTGAAAGCCATGGTTTGCAAAACCGAACGAGGAACGATTCTCGCATTACTTGCCGCGGACTTGCAATTAGACATGGAAAAACTTGCCAAACTCATTTTGTTCAAAAAATTATCCTTAGGAAGCAAGGAAAGAGTTCTCACTGCCACGAATTGCGAACCCGGGAGTGTGCCACCATTTGGTTTCTCGCAACCTTTACCCACTTACATTGATGAATCCGTGTTCGACCATGAATGGGCGGAATTCAACATTGGACTTGTAACCGAGAGCGTGAAAGTCAAAACGGTAGACCTGAGGCGCATCCTTGCCCAACGCCTCCTTTCTTTTGCCCAAAAGCCATGAAAAAGGACCATTTTGACTATTTCAAATAGCCCATCAGACGCAGTCTATTTTCCCGCCCCACGGGGTTGCTTTATAATCCCTTCCCAGGGGTTTTCACGTATACACGGCCAAAAAAGGCCCGATGAACCACTCTCAACAAGGGGTGGCGAGGTGAAAAAAACATGTCTAAAGACCATTTTGAAGTTCCTGCCGAACTCAAAGAAAAACAAGCCGAATTCTTACAAGAATTGGTCAAAAAGAAAGGAAAATACCGCATTGGCGTGAATGAGGTCACCAAAGCCATTGAACGAGACACCGCGAAATTAGTTTTCCTCGCGAAAGACGTTTCTCCAGCCGAATTAATCATGCACATCCCCTTGTTATGCAAGGAAAAGAAAGTCCCTTTTACCTTTGTGGATACGCGCAAAGACTTAGGAAACGCTATCGGAATCGGAGTCGGAGCGGCTGCCATCGCTGTCGTTGAAGCCGGCGATTCCCAACAAAACCTCGAACAAATCGTCAAAAAAGTCCAGGCATTGGGGAAATAATACAAACTTTTTAGGAAAAAGTTTGATCAAAAAACGGAAAAACAAAAATGGTGAAACACTATGGCTGAAATCGGAACCCCTGCTGAAGTCGTTGAAGTCGTCAAGCGAACGGGAGTACATGGAGAAATATCCCAAGTACTTTGCCGCATTTTAGACGGTCCCGAAAAAGGACGCGTAAAACGACGCAACGTCAAAGGATTATTGCGAGTCGGAGACAAACTCATCTTACTAAACACGGAGCGCGAAGCCAAAGAAATTCGCGCCCACTAATAGGGGGAATGAAAAATGGGTTGTTCATTTTGCGGAAAAAACATTCCTCGCGGAACAGGATTCATGTTCGTACGAAAAACAGGACAAGTATACACGTTCTGCTCTCGAAAATGCGAACACAACATGATTCACTTAGAACGACAATCACGCAAAACACGATGGACGAAAGAATTTGCTAAAACAAAAGCATCCAACTTATCCATCCGTGAACACGCCCAAAAAGCAAAAGAAAACGTGAAAGAATAACTCAAACAGGAAGATGAGCGCGATGATGGAACGAACATTGGTGTTATTGAAACCCGATGCCGTACAGCGCGCACTCACAGGACGTATTATTCAACGATTTGAAGACGTGGGATTGAAAATCATTGGAATGAAACTCGTTCAAGCCAGTCGAGAACACGCCACAACGCATTATGCGGACGTGGGCGTGCGACGCGGAGCCAAAATTTTGGAACAAAACGTGAACTTTTTACAAGAAGGACCCGTTGTGGCCATGGTATTAGAGGGAATCCAAGCCATTGAACTCGTACGAAAAATGGTCGGCAGTACCGAATCAAAAGCTGCACCACCCGGAACCATCCGAGGGGATTTTTCGCACCAATCGTATGCGTACGCGGACACGCACAATATGGTCATCAAGAATTTGATTCACGCTTCCTCTTCACAAGACGACGCCAAAAAAGAAATCGCATTGTGGTTCAGTGAAAAAGAATTGTACGCATACAAATCCGTTCACGAAAAACACACATTTGGAAAATAATCCCACGCTTGACAGAACACTATTCCAAATGCTTTTATTTCTCGCAACCGTCTATCATTTCATGCACCTCCGCGTGAAAAAACTCACTCCCACCGCCGTATTGCCCAAATACGCTAATCCCGGTGACGCAGGTCTGGATATTTATGCCGACGAAACCGTGGTTTTGCAACCGCATGAGAAAAAAACCATCCGTACTGGAATTGCATTCGCACTCCCTCCTAATCACGTGGGATTAGTCTGGGACAAATCAGGGTTGGCGAGTAAATTTCACTTGCATACCTTCGCAGGGGTCATTGATGAAAGTTATCGCGGAGAATTACAAATCGTGATAGGGAATTTTGGCAGTTCCCCTTACGTGGTTGAAAAGGGCAAAAAAATAGCCCAGTTGCTGGTGCAACCTATCGCATACGCGCGCGTGGAAGAAGTAATTGAATTAGACGAAACCTCGCGCGGGGGCGGGGGATTTGGTAGTACGGGGTTAAACTAATGACTATTTTTCGTTGACTCATTCCGAGAGATTTTAATGCCCTTGCGCTGTAAGTGGTGTATCCTATGATTCTATCCGATGGCGAAATCAAAGAGCTGATTCAGCAGGGAAACATCTACGTTCCCACGGACAATCATCCCATTGACTTAGAATTACAATTAGGACCCTCCTCCCTTGATCTGCGATTGGGGCCCGAAATCTTATTGTTTGACAATCATGCCATGCGCATCATCGACCTGAGCGAGAAAACCCCTCCCCGCATGAGACGGGTACAAGTGGATGAAAAAGAAGGATTCGTTTTGCATCCGGGAGAATTTGTACTCGGAACCACCCTCGAAGCGGTAAAAGTGCCCGTTGAACTCGTGGCCCGACTCGAGGGACGCTCTTCTCTCGGACGATTAGGATTAGTTATTCACGCCACCGCCGGATTCATTGACCCCGGTTTTGAGGGGCAAATTACCCTCGAAATGCAAAACATTGGGAATCAACCCTTGTTATTGCGCCCCTACCAACGCATTTGCCAATTATGCCTCATGCACATGAGCAAAGTCCCCGAGATCCCCTACTTCAAGAAAAAAGACAACAAATACCACGGACAATTCGGTCCCGTTGCCTCGCGGATAGGCAAAGAACAGCGAAAAACGACTGGGAATACCCTATAATGCGCATTCTTTCCTAGAAGCCTCCTTTTTAAACGATTCGCGGGCATTTCTCTATAGAAAGTCACCGCTGGACCCACGATTATTTTTTGGTCGAGCTTTTTGCTCGCAAAAAGGTCGCTGGCCGTGACCTATATTCCGGGAAAGTGAAAAAACATGACCACCACGCTCCACCAGCTGCGCACGCCCATTGTCGCCGTATTAGGACACGTGGACGCGGGCAAGACTAGTTTTCTTGACAATGTCCGCTCAACCAATGTCGCGGCCAAAGAAGCCGGTTTCATCACTCAACACATTGGGGCGACAGAAGTCCCGGTTCAAACCATCAAAGACATTGCCGGACCATTAGTTCAAAAATTCGGATTCAAACTCTCTATTCCCGGATTATTATTCATCGACACGCCCGGACACGAGGCATTTACCAATTTGCGCGAACGCGGAAGCAGCATTGCGGATTTAGCCGTATTAATGGTGGACGCCCAAAAAGGATTGCAAGCCCAAACCAAAGAAGCCATTACCATTTTGCGCAACTACAAAGTGCCATTCCTCGTGTGCATCAACAAAATCGATTTGATTGACGGATATGAAACCAAACCCGGTAGTTTTTTAGCAAATGTAAACACGCAACCAACATATGTACAACAAAAACTCGACGAAAGAGTGTACACGATTTTAGGAGAACTCCACGAATTAGGATTCCAAAGCGAACGATTCGACCGGGTTCATGATACGACAAAAGAAATTGCCCTCATCCCCGTGTGTGTGAGTACCGGAGAAGGAATCCCCGAAACACTCGTCTTTTTGGCGGGATTGGCGCAGAAGTTTTTGGAGCAAAATCTGAAGCTGGAAGCAGATGGACCAGGAAAAGGAACCTGCTTAGAAGTCCGCGACGAAAAAGGACTCGGCACCACACTGGATGTTATTCTGTATGATGGAAAATTGAGTGTAGGCGACGTGTTCGTGGTCGCGGGAAAAAATGGCGTCATCGAAAGCAAAATCCGCGCCCTCTTACGACCGAACATTTTGACGGACATTCGTGTTGCCGAAAAATTTGTCTCCGTGAAAGACGCGTACGCGGCCACGGGAGTCAAAATTTCGGCCCCCAATTTGAATGATGCATTAGCGGGAAGTCCCTTTTTAGTAGTGAAAAATGGAAACGAAAAAGAAATCATTGAAAAAGAAGTCAAACGCATCAAAATTGAAAGTGACAACGTGGGAATTATCCTCAAAACAGACACCCTCGGAAGCCTCGAAGCACTCGTTAAACTTATTCACTCTCACCACATCAAAGTCAAGCGCGCCGACGTAGGAGAAATCACGCGGCGAGACGTATTAGAAGCCGCAGCCATTCGAGCCAAGGATCCTTACTTAGGAGTTATCTTCGCATTCAACACACTCATACAGGACGCGGCACGCAAAGACGCGCAACTCGCACAAATTCCCATTTTCGAAAGCAACATCGTGTACTCGATCACGGAAGAATACGTGAAATGGGTTCAACAACAAGAAGCCGAGAAAAACAAACGACTGCTTGAACAGGCCATTTTCCCCGCGAAAATACAATTCTTACCCGGTTTTGCATTTCGTAATTCTAAACCCGCGGTCGTGGGTGTGCGCGTGGTGGAAGGGCGATTGAAGAACGGCGTCGAACTCATGAATTCAACAGGAGAACTCGTTGGACGTGTACAAGCGATACAATCCGAAAACGAATCCGTTACCATTGCCGAAAAAAATGCCGAAGTGGCCGTATCCATCAGTGATGCGGTCGTTGGACGCAATCTCTTTGAGAATGATGTTTTGTACACTGTTCTAACACCCAACATGCTTGTCACGCTCAAAAAAATAAACGCACAACTATCGGAAGACGAAAAAGATTTGCTTGTTTTCGTCACTCAACTCAACTCACGCTCCTCAACGAATAACGTAGAGAGGGAGGAATAATACATGAACATCATTGTGTCAGACCCTAAAACAAGGAAAGCCCACGTCAAGGCCGTAGACACCATGCCCTACCAAGGGATGAAACTAGGACAAGAAGTGGACTTGAGTGAAATAGGACTAGACGGATACAAAGGAATTATTACCGGAGGAAGCGACAAAACAGGCACGCCCATGCGAGTCAATTTTCCCGGAACCGGACGAAAAAAACTACTCATCTACCCGGGAGTAGGATTTCGCGACGGTGAAAAAGGAGAACGAAAAAAGAGACCTCTCCGAGGAAACGTGATTGCAAATGATATTCACCAATTGAATATCAAAGTCACTCATGCCGGGAGTAAATCATTGGACGAATTATTGCCCGCACAGCCTAAAGAAAAGAAAGAATCCAAGAAGTGAGGGTAGGCTTAAAGAAGCCTTCCTCTCATTTTCCATTCGTCCTTAAGCGATGAAGACGGGGAAAACCCGATTAAATGATACCTATGCCTCGAACGAAGAAAACCAGTGAACCCATTGCGGGAGAACCAATCCCCGGAACAACTCCCTCTCCTGCTTCTTCTACGGAAACCAAACCTGTGAAAACCACTAAAACAAGGGTAAAAAAAAGCGGTTTGTCGGCAGCAGGAGCCACTCTTGTCCACGTGCACGAAGGAAAAGAATCTTCCGCCAGTGAATCAGCTCCCAAAACACATGCCGCAACGGTTTCTACCCATGCGAAAGAAAAAACCATGCAAGCCGAAGTCAACATTGGACTTACGGGACACGTGGACCATGGTAAAACCAGTTTAACCAAAGCATTAAGTGGAAAATGGACGGACACCCATTCGGAAGAACTCAAGAGAGGAATATCCATTCGATTAGGTTACGCGGACACGACATTCTATGAATACTCGAACGTGAATGGATTGGAAAAATACGGCGTTCACGCCGAAAAAAATGGACACAAAGGAAAAGTATTGAGAAAAGTCTCATTCATTGATGCGCCGGGACATGAAACACTCATGACGACGATGCTCTCCGGCGCCGCACTCATGCACGGGGCATTGCTTGTTATTGCGGCGAATGAAACATGCCCCCAACCACGCACCGCGGAACACTTACTAGCATTGCAAATTGGAGGAATCAAAAACATTATTGTGGTGCAAAACAAAGTAGACTTAGTGGACAAAACCAAAGCCATGCAAAGTTATCACGAAATCAAAAAATTCTTGAAAGAATACGGATACGAGAACGCACCCATCATCCCCATCTCCGCCAACTTCAATGCCAACATTGATGTGTTGATTAACGCCATCCAGACCCACATTCCCACGCCACATTTTGACGCAAGCAAACCATTGAAAATGTACATTTCACGATCATTCGACGTGAACAAACCGGGAACGCCCATTGAAAAACTCCAAGGAGGCGTGTTAGGAGGAAGTATCGTGCAAGGAACACTCTCCCCTCACCAAAAAGTAGAAATCACTCCCGGAGTGAATGGAAAACCACTCCTAATTGAAGCATTGTCCCTCAACATATCATCTGGACACTTGAATGAAGCACGACCCGGTGGTTTGATTGCCATGGGAACGACTCTTGATCCGGGCATTACGAGCATGGACAAATTCAAAGGACAAATTGTGTGCGCACCCGGAACACTCCCTTCTCCTACTGACTTCCTGAGCATTGACTTTCATGAATTGCCCCGCTTACTCGGAGAAAAATTACCTTACCCCCACACGAAAGAACTCATGGTTTTGACGATTGGAACCAACACCTTAGCGGGAGAAATTTCCCTCGTGAAAAAAAACCAAATCGACATGGTATTGAAAGGAAAAATGACGATTGAAAAAGGACAAAAAATAGCCATTTCGCGAAGGGACAAAGCCGGCTGGAGATTAGCAGGATGGGGAGTCGCGCGCTGAGGCGCGACACCATTTTATTTTAAATTCCACCGGACGCTCCATGGACAACGGCCCACTTTCATAGGCCGTTTTCCACTATTTTCTATTTAGTTCAGCGTTGTGGTCCCAGCACCTACTGCTCCAATCAAACTAGCCAGCATGGCTCCTGCCATAAATAATCCTAAAATGAATCCCACAATCATCAAGATGACCCATACTACAATGGCTTTTCCAAGACTCAATGCGTTTGCCACTGAGACAAGTACCACCATCAAGTACACTGTGTAAAGGAACCAAACTAGATTGATTATTCCTCCAATGTATGGAATCATGGTCACAATAAACATGATGATGTTAACCACGATTAATGGAAGAAGTAATTTAGCAGCCAAAAAATAATTTGCATCAAATGAACCATTTCCTCCTAATAATTTGGCAATGAACGCCACGATGTGATAGAAAATGTAGCTACTAATAACGGTTAGCAGTGCCATGAGAATGGGCATAATAATAATAGCCAAAAAACCCAGGCCGGCAATCAAACCAAAAACATCACTATTTTGAGTAGCTCCTCCAGCAGCAACACCAATTATTCCTCCTAGAACGGCGAACATGAGTCCAAACAACAGGCCGATAACCGCCCCATAAATGGCAAATCGTTTGTGCGCCCAATTAACATCTACATTTCTCAGTTCCTGCTCCATCCTCTCTTTGGGATGAATAAGTATTTCAAAAAACTCCATATCATCATCTCCTCAATCCACTGTGTGGAAACTATATCCCGAATAACCTCGTCGTATTTAAGGAATCGTTTCAATAGCTTTTTTTTTATCGCTAATTAGTGCCTCGGCACGATCCACTGGCCGTTAATCCAGTCAAATTTCCCCAGTCGTAGTTAAACTTATACAACAAAGTATAGGTCCCCACTCCCAATGATGGGTGGCTGACTGTCACTGTTTTGGTTTCATTTGCATTAAATTTATCCGAAAGATTGGTATTTGCTGAAAAGGGTTTTCCCGCACTAGAAACTCCTGAAATTTCGACTGAATTAAACGTAACAGATTGCCCCGTTTGGTTAACTAACACAAATTGAGACATCTTATCACTGATATTCGATTGGGTGATAACAAATTGACCAAATTTAGAATCGCATTGATCTCCTTGAACAGTGCTTGGATTGACGAGTATTAGCAATGCAGTCGAGGCTAATAGAGTGACAATAATAATTCCCGGGAGAAGCAACACCACGAGTGCGCGGAGACGAGAAATGTTGTTAGCCACTGAAATAACGACTGTCGTAAGATAAATATTGTAAAAATACCAAAAAAACGAAAGAAGGGAACCAATGACCAATCCGAGAATGGGAATAATATTCAAAATGAAAATAACAATGTTGATGATAATGTTCCCAGCAATGGCGGGCCACAATAATCGCGACCACAAATAATAATTATTTTGGAACGTTCCCGTTCCGCCTAACAGTTTGGCCAAAAAATGAACGATGTGCATTCCCACATGAGTGAACACGAGTGCGAAAATAGCTCCTAAAATGGGCATGATAAGAATAGAAAGCAATCCCAACCCCGCAATGACTCCCACTACTGGGATGTTTTGTAGCATTCCTGCTGCGACTGCGCCAAAAATAATACTAAAAACGGAGAAGATGATTCCAAACAACAAGCCAATAATTCCACCATATATTCCAATTGTGCGGTTGGCCTCTTGCATGTTGACATGCTTAACATCTTCCACCATTGTTTCCTGGGGGCGCAAAACAATATCGAAAAAACTCATACTCATCCTCACCTGTCCACGTAGACTAGGGGAGTAAAACCCCATTCTATTTAAACCAGAGGCGCCAGAGAAGAATGATAATCAGGTGATTAACTATCGAAAAACCACTTGTGGCTCTGGATACCAATTTTCTATTGGATATGGTGCGATTGAAAATACGCATTGAGGAAGGAATCCAGGAACTGGTGGGTAATCACGTGTTGGTCATGCCTATCCAGGTTAAGCAGGAATTGCAAACACTCTCCACGGAGAAAGGGAAAAATGGGGTGGCAGCGCGCATTGCATTGGAATTTTTAGCCAAAAATAAGGTCAAAATCGTCTCCGCCAGTGGAGAAAGCGGTGATCAAGCATTGCGCGAATTGGCTCAAAAAGGCTATATCGTGGCAACCAATGACAAGGACCTGCGCCAAAGCCTTAAAAACACTCCCCAGCGAGTCATTGTCGTACGCCAGTCCAAATACGTGGCCTGGGCCTAAATAACGCGTTAACCATTCAACAAGGGGTAAAACCATGTATACACTCGCAACGATTCGAGACACTATTCGCGTGACACCCAACAAGTTCACGAGCGATCTGAACCAATCCATCTTAACGATTGTCCGCGGAGACTTAGAAGGACTTGTGGATAGCGAATTAGGCGTTGTTGTTGCGGTAACCGACGCGAAACGAAGAGGTGAAGGAAAAATTGTTCCCGGTGATGCCGCCGCGTATTTTGATTCCGAAGTCACACTCTTGACATACAAGCCCCAAGTCAATGAAACGGTGGAAGGATTCATTTCCGAAGCCACTGAATTTGGCGCATTTTTGAAAATAGGACCGGTTGAAGGACTCATTCACGTTTCTCAAATCGCGGATGATTTCATCACGTACGATGCCAAAGTCCCCGGATTCGTGGGACGCGACAGCAAACGCACCCTCAAAGTGGGAGACCAAGTCATGGCACGCATCGTTTCAGTATCCATGAAGAACACGATTCCCGATTCCAAAATAGGATTAACCATGCGACAACCCGGCTTAGGCAAAAAAGAATGGGCCAAACTCAAAAAAGTCGTTCGCACGGAAAAGAAAAAAGCACCCCCTAAGGGAGGCGACTCCGAATGAGTAAAGAAAAAGCCTGCCGCACATGCCACAAACTCTCCGAAGACGTGAAAGAATGCCCCGTGTGTAAAGGAACAGACTTGACCACGTTCTGGTCCGGATTCTCACTCGTTGTAAACGCCGAAAAAAGCGAAGTCGCCCAAAAAATGGGTGTCAAAACGAATGGAAAATACGCATTAAGGCTTAGTCGATAATTCATGGGAATAGTGAACAAAGGGGGAAATGAACATGGAATTAGAAATCGAAGGACGACACAAGAACATGCTCTTACACCGAGAGGAAATCAACTTCGAAATACTCAACGTGAAGAAAACCCCCTCTCGAGCCGAAGTCCGAGCCAAGATTGCCGGATCATTAGGCGTGAATGAAGAACTCGTCATGGTGGATGAAATCGACCACGAGTTTGGAAGTACTCGCATTGTGGGATTTGCCAAAAAATATGATAGTGTGGAAGACTTGAAACGAATCGAATCCACGCACATGCGCAAACGCCACGGCGAACAAATAGAAGAAAAGAAAAAAGACGAAGAAAAGAAATAATCACCATTAACCAAGGAAAAGGTGGGTAAACATGGCCGGAAAAGAAACTTCCAAAAAAGATGCAAACGAGAAAAAAACCAGTAAATCAACATTATACGAAAGCAAAGGCGAACAAATCAAACGCGCACGTAAACACTGCCCCAAATGCGGACCCGGAGTGTTCCTCGCCCAACACTCCACCAGGGAAAGCTGCGGAAACTGCGGGTATAGCGAATGGAAAGCCAAATCAGCGTAACCATTTTCTACGCTTTACCGGCCATCGGAATGCTCATCGCGAGCATTCTACTCATTCTCTTTTTCAAAAAACCATTCACAAGCATAATCGGAACATTTTCTCCCCGACAAACCATTTTGAATGGAATCATTATTTTTTGCCAATTACTACTCGTGAGCTTGTTCATCGATCTTTTTACTAAAAGTATGGGAATCAATGACACGCAACTCGTGGAACAAACCATTTCCACGCTGCGCACGTTTAACACGGAAACTATTGCGACTATTATTGGAAATGTGGCCATCGAAGAATTATTTTTTAGAGGAATCATTTACACGTGGTTAGGGAGTGCCGTTTCCATCCTATTATTCGGATTATTCCACACGGGTTATCAATCCTGGATACAGTTGGCCGCATCACTTGCCGCGGGATACATTCTCATCCGTTCACGTGAACAAAACCAATCCATTTTTCCAGGCATAATTGGACACGCGTTATATAATCTCGTGATTATTTTCATCTTAAGTTCATAACACGCAGGATGACTAACCATGTACGCACTCGGAATCGAATCCACTGCCCACACATTCGGAATAGGAATCGTGGATGAAAAAGGCAATGTCCTCGCCAATGAAAAAATGACGTATACGAATCCCGATGCGGGAATACATCCCCGATTAGCGGCCGAGTTTCATCTCGCCAATGGAAAAAACGTCCTAACGCGTGCTCTCAACACGGCCAATCTCTCCATCAACGACATGGATGTCATTGGCTTCGCACAGGGACCAGGACTAGGGCCCTGCCTGCGCGTGGGAGCGATTACCGCACGCTATCTCTCCACGCTCGCCAACAAACCAATCTTAGGAGTCAATCATTGTGTAGCCCACATTTCCATCGGAAAAAACAAAACACCCTCCACTAATCCGGTTGTCGTATATACATCAGGAGCGAATACGCAAATTATTGCCGAAGAAAATGGAAAATACCGCGTGCTGGGAGAAACACTCGACATGGGAGTGGGAAACGCCCTCGACCAATTCGGAAGAAAACTCGGACTAGGATTTCCCGCAGGACCAGTCATTGATGAGAACTATTTTCTCGGAAAAAAATACATTCCTCTACCCTATTCCGTAAAAGGAATGGACCTCGTTTTCGCGGGACTACTCACCGAGGCCACAAGCCAAATAGGAAAACATGACGTGAACGATTTGTGTTACTCCTTCATGCACACCGCATTCTGCATGGTGGCCGAAGTCACGGAACGAGCACTTGCCCACTCGGAAAAAAAAGAAGTCCTAGTAACCGGAGGCGTGGCCGCGTCCCGCGCACTCACTCACATTTTACAAAAACTCTGCGACGAACGCGGAGCAACCCTGCACGTGGTGCCGCGTGCATACGCGATGGACAATGGAGCCATGATCGCGTGGCAAACCCTCTTAGAACACCGCGGGGGGAGAAAACAGCGCATGGAAGATACGCAAGTGGAACAACGTTATCGCACGGATCACGTAGACATTTTCTGGTGAAT
>VGJJ01000004.1 GCA_016867455.1 Candidatus Iainarchaeum sp.
GAAAATTATTTATGTTGCATCATGCACTAAAAGATTTTTTCCCCAAAATCAAGTTCCACATAAGAAACGGAGGCTATTTAGGGCTTATTTTCGCCTGTTAAGTGCCTGAAAAACCGCTTATTGCATAAAAAGCTCTAATTTAGCTTCTTTTTCCGAAAGGTATATATACTTGGTTTGTTTGTAGATGTCGCGAGGTTTTTCGGATGACATCAAATTCCCCTCTGGAAATCAATTCCAAAATGTCTCTCGAAAAGGCGTACGTTGAGTCGCCCTCCCTGGTTTCTGAAGCCGGGATAAAGGTCAGCGATTCAGTCCTCGCATGGGCAAAGAAGGTTGGGAGAGGAAGACACGGGCCCGCAGAACCCCCCCGTTCGAGCGAAGCACCCGTCCCCTCACCAATTTCACATTGTCCAAACTGACGCTTTGGTTTCCGCGGTTGGCACCCCCTGCACCCGCGGAAACTGCTTTTTTTGGTGCATTTTTTGGGTAGTTTTGATTTTGGTTAACGCGCGGATTGATGTGTGCGGGCGCGCACGTTTATGAACTAGTGTTTCCCATTTTTGAAATGACTCCAAAGCATGTGGCAAAAAGATACATAATTTGGTTGGTGTCTGGCACTCCCGGCACCGGAAAAACCACCCTCGCTCACCAAATTGCCCCTTTGTTACACGCCACCATTCTCGAGGAAAAAACCCTCGCACGAAAAAAAAGAATAGGGGCGTGGAATTCCCGCACGAAAGAGTATGAGGTTGACCTCCCTTCCTTGAAAAAAGAACTCCTCTCTCGAATCACGCATACGCGGAAAAATCTCGTAATTGTGGGCCACCTCTCGTGCGAGTTCTCACTGCCCGTGAACCAAGTCATCGTGACCCACTGCCCACGCTCAACGTTGGAAAAACGATTACGCCAACGAAAATATTCCGAACTCAAAATCCAAGAAAACGTGTACTGCGAAGAAGAAAATTATGTCTTGGAGAACGTGAAAAAGCATTATCCTCGTTCCAACATTCGCGTGGTGTCGACCCATCGCCCTAAAAAAGGAGTTCCTCCCTCCATTCTGCGTATCATTCGTTCACTGACGAATAACTAAATAGAGGGGGCCTTTCATCGTGAGAAACGGAATATTTTTTGGAATATTGTTGAGCATACTATTTTTTTCCACCGGAGTCAACGCACTCATACTGACGGAAAAAACACTCTCCACGAGTGGTTTTTCCGGACTCATATCGGATGGATTTGGTCAATCACGCTGCGATGATTTCGCATTCACCCCATTTACCGGATATGACGAAAAGGAAAATGACACCATTCTCACGCTCAACGTGCAAACCACTCCCGCGAATGATAATGATGCCAACGTCCAAGTCTACGTGAACAACGAATTATTCCAAACCATTCACGCGAGAGACTTGCTTGAAAATAATACCATTCACCTGCGCTTACCTTCTGATATTCAAGCAGAACAAAACACCATCCGTGTGTGCGGAAACAATTCCTCCGTCACCGAACGAGTGACCGTGCGCAGCGACACCAAAATTGGATTATACCAACTCGCACGATTTGATGAACTGAATGCATTCCAAACATTCGTCGCAGGAACCAACCCCGTGTTGGGAGACCCCATCACGATTGAATTGTATTTGACGAACAACGGAGGAGAAGCCACGGAAGTAAGTATTGATTACCGCAAGTACGAGTTAGAATACATTCCATTATTGAAAGGAGAAACTGGATTCAGCGGAACAATACTCCCCGGAGAAACCAAAAAACTCGTGTATGACATCAAACCCTTGCGCGCCGTATCCATACTCTTACCGCCGGCCGTGCTCACGTATACGAATATTTTCGGAGAAAAAATTACTCAAGAAAGCACGCGAGCATTTTTGCTCGTGGACGCGCCCGAGTTTAACGTGAGAGGAGCGTTCTTGGTGCCCCAAGTCCGAGTAAATGTGAACGAACCCGTGGATGTACAATGGGTTGCGCAAAACGATGGA
Source organism: Candidatus Iainarchaeum sp. (assembly GCA_016867455.1). GTDB lineage: Archaea > Iainarchaeota > Iainarchaeia > Iainarchaeales > VGJJ01 > VGJJ01. The sequence goes on from VGJJ01000004.1 coordinate 1,995, forward strand.
ATAACACCCATACATGGACTCAAAGCCACGTTCACGGTTTACCCGGAAGGAAAAATGACTCCTTCCTCAACTAATATCGACACACTCTCCCCCGCCAAAGCCGTGAGCCAACCCTTCACCGTAACATTCGACAAGCCCGGAATATACACGCTGGGATGTTATTTGTCTCCCAAAGCAGATCCATTCTTGACCACAAACTGTCAAAGCGCCACGATTGAAGTCGTAGAACCCAACACAGGAATCACCTTACTATTTTCCCTGTTGATTCTCCTCATCGCGATTGCCGTGTACGCGTACATCTACGTGCTGCCCAATGCGCCGCCCAAAGTCGAGCCTCCCCGCAAGGGAAGGTTCTACTCGGGAAAGTGACACTCAACACGAAAACGAGCCCCTGCCCAGGCAGGTTTTTTAATTCGACGAAAGAGAGTTACGTGTAACATACACAGGAAATACAGTCATGGAATCCAATACCCCATTTGCTCATTTTCATCCGGTAACCAACCCACCTCACGCATCACTCTTTTCGAACATTTTGCGCAAAATGTTCAATCCATAAAATTAGGAGGCCCCATCTATGATGAATTCAAATATGCACAACAACTATGAAAACCGACCCCGCCGACCATCGTTCGGTCCCGTCCCCGTAAAGGAAGGAGACACGTACGACGTCACCATCGAAGGAATCGGAGAAAAAGGAGATGGGATTGCCAAAATACAAGGATTTGTAATCGTGGTCCCCAAAACACAACAAGGACAACGCGTGAAAGTCAGGATCACAGCCGTGCGCGGAAAAGTTTCCTTCGGAGAAGTCGTGGGAGAAGCCACGAGCGAAGAACCAGCATCCGACTCAATGGATGAAGAAGAGGAACAATAAATTTTAGAAAAAAAATAATGAAGAGGGTTTTATTGCCCTCTCATTATTCCATTTTATTTTATTATTTTTTCTTTTTCTTAGCCAATGAACGCTTCGCGGAAGCGTGCTTAATTGATTTCACGTGATGTGACGCGTGACCGTGCAACACTCCGGAATCCTTGACGACTTCTCCAAACATAATGTAGGAAGTCATCCACCACGTGTACGTGGCCGCACCCATAAACAATTCCGAGAGGGCGTTGAAACTAGGAATGGAGAGAATCGCCACCACTCCAATCAACACGACTCCATAGGCCATGAGCAACAACCACGTAATCCAATAATCCGACATGGAAATGACTTTCCAAATCTTAGATAATTGGAACGCAGAACCAATTCGTTTGTCGTGAGCAAACAATTGAATACCAATCGGAGCCATGAGCATGGCAAAAAAAGTGAGAATGAGCGCCAATGCACCAAACACCGCTCCATTGACTAGTAATCCAATAAAGCTCTGCACCGAAAGAATGGGGTTTTGCGTGAGACTAATGAAAATACTCCAAACTAATGGAATAGTAATAATAGCTCCCAACAACAATACCACGAGTGCGGGAATGAAAAATAATACTCCCACCACTATCACGAGCAAACCCGACAAGTACATGTCCACAAAGTCCGAAAAATGGGGCATGGTCTCATTCCCACTCTGCGTGCGACGTGCACTCTCAACGCCTAAGCCGTGTAACAAAGGGCGCAATGGCGCAAAGACTGCGAAAAGGGTTCCCAATACAATGGTAATCGGGTCCGTTTTCCAAGGCCGCTTGACCGCCTCCACAAAATCAATCATACCTACTCCTCCATGCCCACGCGGGCAAAAACTACTCCCAACAAAATATCGGCGTTTATAACCATTTAGACATGCTTTACTCGAAACCGATTTCTTTCACGCGGGAGGGGTGGTGATTATATGCCCTGACTCTACTATTTTCTGCATGGTTTCCACTCCCAAACCGCGACGACGAGAGCGGGAAAAACTTCCCATTGAGCGGGCGTGCGTCGCACTCGTTTACCGTGGAAAAAAATTTCTTTTACTCAAGAGAACGTACTCGCGAAACTGGACTGCTCCCGGTGGACAAGTCGAAAAAGGAGAAACCGATGAAGAAACCGCGAGGAGAGAAGCATTTGAAGAAACCGGACTAAAAAATCTCGTATTTATTCCCCGATTCAAACGAGTCAACATTTACACCATGTTTAGGGGAACCAAAAAAGTGGAACGACACGTATTATTTTTTCTCGCGGAAAGCAAAAGCGGAGAAATTGTATTGTCCCCTGAACACACCGCCTATGAGTGGTTGGACTTTCACGATGCCATCAAACGCGTACGATTTCCCGCACTAAAGTCTATTCTCGCAGGAGCAGCCCAAAAACTCGACCCCGAATTCAAATGGAAGCCGAGTGAAAGCATGTTGAAAGGAAACCCCACGGAAGAAGAACACGGTGATTGGCTTCCCAAAAAGCCATTGTTTAAAAATATGAATTAGGTGAAGTGACTATGATTGCACAAAAAAAACTATTGATAGGAACCATTGGAATACTGCTCATTTTCATTTTAGGATGCGTCTCCCCTTCCCCGCAACCGCCGATTAATCCTCCGGTGAACCCGCCCTCTTCGGGCGTGAGTTGGTTGTATTTTTCACCCGTGCAAGCCCACACGAATCCGTGGCAAGTCGCTGATACTGATTTCACCAGCACCCCCACTGAAGAACAACTCGTTGAGGCGTGGTTGTCCAGCATCGCTATCTCTACTTCAACTATCCTGTTTATTCCCCACGACGAAATCGTTTGTGAAGCACTCAACTGCCCGCGCGGAGATTATTTACTCGTGCTTCCACGCACAACGCAAGCACAATCCGAATTAATCGAAGAAGGATTCGCTCCCATGAAAGAACCATTCTTCTATGCGCAAACCAGCGAAAACAATGTTGTCTCACTCACGTTAGTAAATCCATCCCCCGAAAAAATATTTTATGGAGGATGCAACGATTACACGATACGAAAACTCACTCCCAATGGAGAAGGAATGTTACTTCCCGGAAAAACATGCATTTTGGAAGGAATCCCCAACGTATTAGAGAGTGGAAAATCCATTACTTTCCATGAAACCATTTCCACGAATGGAAACTATGAAGGAATGCTCGGATACAGCACCGGTTGTGCGTCTGACAAACCCATTTCCGAAGCCGCGTGCACGAGTGAACACACCCTCCAAACGAACACGTTCACCATTCAAAATACAGTGAACGCGTCAACCATCTCGGCCGTATACGGGTTAAAACAATGCAACTCCAACCCGTGGCAAACAGACACCAATGCATTCACTCTCAACGAGGACAAGGTTGCATTCACGAATTGGTTAGAAGAAAATGGAATAACTCCCAAATATGTTTCCTATGTTCCCGCGCCCGAAGGATTGGCCGTATGTTTAGCATGCAGTTGTGCAAGCGGAGAAACCTACCGCATTATCATTTCAACTAGCGAACAAGTTGCTGCCGAAGGATTAGGATTTATCACGGAAGGCGCGTACGCGTGGCCGGAAGAAACACCTGCCTTTTCCGCAGCCGATTGGAGAATCGTGACACCGTACCAATGCTTTGCCAACAAATGGAACACGGAACATATTTCGGTGCGAAACGTTGAGAAAGATTTTGAATTATTACAAAAATGGTTAGAAGAACAAGGAGTCAACGTCACCTACCTCGCGCACATCCGCGGAGTAACATTGAGCCAGCAATGCACCAAACTCTCCACCGACAAGTACGGGATTGGCATCCTGAACCAAGAAGACGTGGACTTGTTATCGTCCCTCGGATTCATTGCCGCAGGACCCCAACAAACCAAATTGTTCACCGACACCGAAAACATGGAAGAGCGACAATATTTATACAAGACTAAATTCTGCCAAACCCCTCCGTGGGGAGCACCGGATTTGAGCAACGGCAACGAAGCCGAAGTCGTGGAACGCGTACACGCATGGTTGACGGAAATGGGCATTCCCGCCTACGAAAAACCAACCATTCATTCGGTGGGAGTTTCCCCCACGGGAAGCTGCGGAACGGACTCTGGATTAAGCGTATTCATTACCATCCCTGCGTGGGGAGAAGTGCACATCCTGCCGTATGGTTTTGCAAAGCCATCCTATGCATTCAACCCTGCGAAAAGCCAAGTGTATCCCATCACTAATTCCTCTGCCGGTGGAACGATGATAGCGGGTGGGGAAACCTGCGAAGGAGACGCGTGCGCGTACACCTAATAAAATCGTTAATCCAGCATGCCATTCGCACGCATGCTGAACAATTCTTCACGCGTAACAATCACGTGGTCCACTAATTCAATATCTATCCACTTGGATGCTTCCAAAATCTGCTTGGTCAAAATAATATCTGCCGGCGAAGGTTGAGCGATTTGGGAAGGATGATTATGCATTATCACTATTTTTCCCGCACCACGCTGCAACGCTTTGCTTAATACTTCGCGTGCATCTACGTGAACACGGAAACGGGTGCCCTCGCTCAATAAGATAGGTGCACCCATGCATGTGCCGCGCATATCCAAGCAAACTAAAAAAAATAATTCATTGGATGCATGACGCAAGCGAGAAGAAATAGAAACAACCGCGTCCTCCATGAAAACAGGTTCATGATTGACGTAGTGGATGCGTGAACCTAACTCAAGAGAGGCATGCAACTCAATGGCTTGCACTTTTCCCAAACCATTTTTTACGAGGCCGGCTAAATCCCTATTCTTGAGCACACTCAAATCACCGTCGCAGGAAGACAAAACATCCTGTGCTTGCTCAATGGCACTTTTACCTTTCCTCCCGGAACGCAGAATAATAGCCACTAATTCCACATCCGAAAGATGGGCCACTCCATTCATCCACGCCCGCTCACGCGGACGCAAATGAACAGGAATGAGACTGATTTTCATTCCTTTTACATGCGTGAAAACGAAGAAAAACCAACGAAGAATAATACATAACGCATTTTCGTCGTAATTAAAAACGCCCCTGAGTTCTTTGGAACATGGCACCACTACACGAGCATGAAGAAATCCCGCTCCGTATTACGGCGTACTTTGATTTCATGTGTCCATGGTCTTACTTAGGAAGGGTGCGCCTCGCGCATGCACTGCAAAAAATAGGCGTGAAAAATTATCGAATAGAATGGGTGCCATTCGAATTATACACTCACAACAAGGATCACCGCGTCTCCCGCGAAAAAATAATCGGACACGAACGCTTGAATGAAACCTATCACGAACTCCACTCTCTAGGAATGCGTGAAAACATTTTGATATATCCCCCCAAATACGAAGCGAGCTCCAAACGCGCACTCACAGGATACTTGTACGCCCTCTCCCACGGATGCGGGGAAAAATACGTCGATGAACTTTTTCGAATCGCTTTCGAACACACGATGGACATTTCCTCATTTGCTGTATTGCGCCGAGCCGCACACACGCTTCACTTGAACACGGAAGAATTCTTACAATTCATCCAAGACGAAAAAAACCACGACAAAATAGAAGAATACACGCGCGTGGCCAAACTAAATGGCGTGAGAGGCGTTCCCGCATATTACATTAATCACTTCCCCATCACGGGCGCGTTGAGCGTGGGAGAATTTGAACACATCATTCACACCGCCGCGCGAAAAACAACCCCCGCTTTCGTGCTTCCCGAGAAAAAAACTATTCATCTGCCCGCAGCACGAAAAAAAAAGAAAAAAAATTCTACACTCAAAACAATCCAAAAAATACTTCACACACGCAAACCAGCGCCCAAAACCAAACACCCCAAAAAAGGAAAAAAACCCGCTAAACGAGCTAAAAAACGATAATTATCCCGAAAAAAGCATCCCTTTAATTTCCCTGCGCCACCGAGTGAAGTAGTATGCCCACGATCAACAAGCCAAAAAACGCTAAACCGGCCAAAAAGACGAGCCAAAAACTCTCATCATTAACTAAAAAAAACACCCCAAAAACCATCCCGCGTGAACGTGAAACCATATTAGAAAAAAAACTCGCAACGAGAATCCCTTCTCCAATGGCAACAGTGCCTGCGGCGCACACTCCAGCACGAAATCAATCCCTCACGAATACTCATCCTGCGTCAACACCGGCCCGTGCTCCAGACAATCAACCAGTGCCTCATTCTGCCCACTCAACTGCGAAACGTTTCGCGGACATGCACTTACCCTCGTCCGTGATGAAAGGATTAGATGAACTCGGGTACGTGCAACCCACGCCCATTCAAGAAAAAACCATCCCACTCATTTTGAGCGGAAAAAACGTGTTAGGACAAGCCAAAACAGGCACCGGAAAAACAGCCGCGTTCGGAATACCCATTTTCATGCACGTGAATCCTGCGTTGAAAAAACCCCAAGCCATCATCGTCGTCCCTACCCGAGAATTAGCCTTACAAGTCCGAGACGAATTAGAAAACATTGGAAAATACACGCAAACACGAATCACCGCCCTCTTCGGGGGAGCGAGTATGAATACGCAGGCCGCCGCGCTGCACTCCGGAGCGGGAATAATCGTGGGAACACCCGGGCGAATGATGGATTTCATGCGACGAGGAACACTTGATTTGTCACAAGTAAACATGGCCGTATTAGACGAAGCCGACAAAATGCTGGACATGGGATTCAAGGATGATATCGAAACCATTTTTTCACAACTCCCGCACGAAAAACAAGCATTATTATTCTCGGCGACCATGCCGCCCGAAATCAAATCATTGGCCAAAAAATATTTGCGCGGATATGAAGAAATCAACCTGAGCGAAGACACATTAACAGTGGAAGGAGTCACTCAATACTACTTGAACGTAGACCCACGTGAACGCGTACACATGTTGCTCGGACTCATTCAACACTTTCACATTACGAGGGGAATTATTTTCTGTTCCACGAAACGAACCGTGGACTGGTTATCGAGACAACTATACCACTATGGGGTGCGCGCCGCCGCCATTCATGGGGATTTGTCCCAAGTCCAACGCCAACGCAGCTTGTCAGAATTTGATGAAGGAAAATACTCCCTCTTACTTGCCACCAATATTGCGGCACGAGGAATCCACATTGAAAACATTACTCACGTGATTAATTTTGATTTTCCCGAAGAAAATGAAACGTATGTTCACCGCATCGGACGAACCGCACGCAAGGGAACAAAAGGGGTTGCCATTACGTTTGTAACAAACATGGGCCAAATCCGCCAGCTGCAAGACTTGGAAGCCGTAATGAATGCCAAAGTGCACGAACTCCGAGTAAAGAACGTTTAACGCATATTTAACGCCCTTTTGGTCGAAGTTACCGCCACGCTTTAAATCTCTTTTCCCAGGCGTATTTCTCTTATGACTGCCGAAAACATGCCATCTACCCAAGCCAAGAACACCTATGACGTTATCGTCGTGGGAGGGGGCCCGGGTGGAAACTCAACCGCGATGTTTTTGCACAAGAAAGGATACCGCGTTTTATTATTGGATAAGGCCAAGTATCCCCGCGACAAAATATGCGGAGACGCCATCTCCGGAAAAAGCGTGGGAATGCTCAAAGAACTCGGCATCGAACACGAAATGGAAAAACTAGATACCGCAAAAGTATACGGACTCGTCTTCTCTTCTCCGGAAGGAAAAATGCTCGAAATCCCTTTTCCTGTAAAAGATGGGGAAGGACACACGAAAGCACGAGGATACGTTTGCCGACGCATCGTGTTTGACAATTTCTTATTTTCACACACCAAAAAAATGGTGGATGCCAAAGAAGAATTCCAAGTAACCGATTTGATTTGGGACAACGATACCGTGGTTGGAGTCAAAGGATTTGACATGAACACGAAGAAAGAATACGAATACAAGGCAAAATTTGTCATTGGAGCAGACGGTGCCACTTCACTCGTGGCCAACAAAGTGGGTGCGGAAAAAGTTCCCGACGAACACTTGTGCATGGCGACGCGCGTATACTACGAAGGAATATCTGGAATGACGCCCAACATTGAAATTCACTTCATCGACTCCGTCATGCCCGGATATTTTTGGATTTTCCCATTAGAAAATGGAAAAGCCAACGTAGGATTGGGAATGGTTTCTACGGACCGGCAAAAGAAAGGCGTCAATTTGGTGGCAGAAACCGAACGCGTAATTGTAGAACACCCCTTATTCAAAGAACGATTCAAGAATGCCAAAAAACTAACGGACGTAAAAGGATGGACTCTTCCGTTTGGAAGCTTCAAACGAAAACTACACGGAAAAGGATGGTTTTTGGTAGGAGACGCCGCCTCGCTTGTTGACCCATTCTCCGGAGAAGGAGTGGGAAACGCGATGACGAGTGGAAAATACGTCTCGGAAATAATCGATGAAGCATTCAAAACCAACAACTTCATGCAGGAACACCTGTCACAATACGACACACGCTTATGGAAAGAAATCGGCCCCGAATTGCATACGAGTTACATGCTCCAAAAAATGGGCCGACACAAATGGTTGCTGAACATGGTCATCGGGAAAGCATCCCGAAGCAAAGAAGTACGAGACACGATTAGCGGAATGCTGGTGAACGAAGAAGCACGAAAAAGCTTCATTTCACCCATGTTCTACGTGAAATTACTCCTCGCGTAAACACTCAACAGGGACTCTTCGTCCCCTGTTCCAGAGGGTTTTAATTCCAACTCCGGGTGAACAAAGGTATGCCTGCTCCTCAAAACGTGGACGTGTCGGTAGTTGTCTGCACGCTCAATGAGGAAAAGAACATCGTTTCGTGTTTGAACGCGCTGCGGGAACAAGAATTTAGTGGAAAATACGAGATCATCGTCGCGGATGGACATTCCGAAGACAACACAGTAGCATTGGCCAAACCACTCGCCGACAAGATAGTGTTAGAAAAAAAACGAAGCATTGCTAACGAAAGACAGGCCGGTGCCCGTGTTGCACGAGGAAAAATAATTGCTTTCACGGATGCTGACTCGCGCGCTCCTAAGGATTGGGTCAAAAAAATACACGAAACATTTGAAAAAAACCCCGACATTGCACTCATTTATGGTCCTGTATTCTATTCGGATGTCACGGAAAACGAGCAGTGGTTATCCACCTTCTTCATGCCCAAATTCTTACGAATAATGAGCATGCTGCGAATGCACAATCCTATTGGAAGCAACTTAGCCATCCGACGAGAAGTATTTGAAAAAATTGGCGGGTTTGACACGAGTTACATTACGTGCGAGGATTTAGACTTAGGAAAACGAGCCGCACAACACGGGAAACTACACTATCACTCGCACTTGAAACACTACGTTTCCGCACGCCGCGTACGAAAGTGGGGCTACCTCAAGTACGTGGGATTCCACTTATACAACGGCGTACGGTATCATTTCACGGGAAAAGCTTCCCGAAAATACGAGGACGTGCGGGAGTAATTCTCCATTATAAAGCCCGAAAGGGATGAAACCATCATGCGCATCGCCATTTTCACGGATTCATTCTGGCCGCAAGTCAACGGAGTAACCACGAGCATCCTCAACATGGTGGACACCTTATCCCAGGAAGGGCATCACTTTCTCATTTTCGCCCCCAAACCCAAAAAATTCCCAGGAGATGCTCCACTGCTCAAAAACACTCAAATCATTTGGCTGCCCGCGGAACCACTCCCAACATACACCGATTATCTCATGGCCTATCTTGTTCCACCCTCGGCGAAAAAAATATTCAAGGAATTCCACGCGGATTTAGTGCACGTCCACACGCCCTTTTTTGTGGCCCAAAAAGGAATCAAATACGCACAACGGGCACACATCCCCGTGATTGGAACATTTCATACTCTGGTATCGGAGTTCTTGGACTATGTTCCTATTCCAAAAATCAAACACAACCCCATCATGAAACAATTAACCTGGGTGTACACGCAACATGTTTATGGAAAATGCGACGTGATAACAACTCCCACGAAAGTATTAGCGGATGAATTACACGAACACGGATTCAAAAACGTGCACGTGCTCACGAATGCCATCGATTATGAGTTATTCTCTCACGGAAAAAATGCCGAATGGGGAAAAAAGATTAATTTGTGTTACTTTGGACGCGTATCATTCGAAAAACGCATTGATGTGGCGCTCGAAGCATTATTTTTGCTTCGCAAAAAATACACTAGTGTGGAGATGAACATTATTGGGTCGGGCCCCGCTGAAAAATCACTCCAAACACTCTCACGCGAATTAGGATTAGAAAAACACGTTCACTTTTTAGGCGTCAAACGAGGAAAAGAACTCGCACGCGCCGTAAAACAAAACCATCTCCTCATTGCTCCCTCCCCCATGGAGACGCAAGGATTGTACGTGTTAGAAGCCATGGCTGCCGGCTTGTGTGTCGTTGGCGCGAATGCGCGCGCCATTCCCGCAGCATTAGGAAAAAACGAGCGCGGATTATTGTTTGAAGCCAACAATGTAGAAGATTGTGCCCAAAAAATAGAAAAAGTCATGAAAAACGCTCAACGTAGAAAAAAACTCGCCACGAATGCAAAAAAATGGGTGAAACACTACAGCAAAAAGTCTATTGCACGCGAGTGGATGGCACTCTACACGAAAACACGAGCCCATCACCCTTAAATTGGCCCCAATTTTGGTTGAAGTATGTCCACGCTCACGCATGACATTCTCATTATTGGGGCAGGCCTCGCCGGACAGCGCGCGGCGATTGAAGCACGCAAACAAAACATGGACGTGGGAATTATTTCCAAGGTCCACCCCGTACGTTCGCACTCTGTGGCGGCCGCGGGAGGAATTAATGCAGCCATTGGAGAAGGGGATGACTGGAAAGCCCATTTCCGCGACACCGTGTATGGAAGTGACTTTCTCGCCGACCAAGACGCGGTCAAAATACTCTGCCAAGACGCCCCCTCGCGTGTAAAAGAAATGGAATCCTGGGGCGTAGTCTTCTCACGAACCAACAAAGGAGAAATCGCCCAACGACCATTTGGAGGACAATCCGTTGCGCGCACGTGTTACGCGTCCGACCGCACCGGACACATGCTCCTGCACACCACGTATGATCAGCTCATGAAAACACGCCCGACGATTTACTCGGAACACTATGCATTATCCCTCATCACGGAAAACAACCACTGCGCGGGAGCAGTAGTATGGGACATGGAAAAAGGAAAAATCATTAGTATGCGTGCCAACGCCGTGCTGCTCGCCACAGGAGGATATGGGAGAGCATTCTCCGTGACCACGAATGCGCGCATCTGCACCGGAGACGGACTCTCCCTCGCGTACAACGCGGGATTGCCACTAGAGGACATGGAATTCGTCCAATTTCACCCATCCGGAATGTATGGAAAAGGATTCTTAGTCAGTGAAGCCTCGCGCGGAGAAGGAGCATACCTGCTCAACTCCAAGAATGAACGATTCATGAAAAAATATGCCCCCCAAAAAATGGAACTCGCTTCACGCGATATTATCGCGCGCGCAATCATGAGTGAAATCGCCCACGGAAGGGGATGCGGTTCCCAAAAAGACCACGTGTATTTAGACGTGCGACACTTGGGGGAGAAAAAAATCATTGAACGCATTCCAGAAATACGAAAAACCGTGCACGAACAACTCGGCATGGATTGCGTGAAAGAACTCATCCCCATTATTCCAACCGCACATTACTCCATGGGGGGCGTTCCCACGAATGTGCACACGCAAGTCATTGTGGACGCGCACAATAATCCTTTTCCAGGATTATATGCCGCGGGAGAAGTGTCCTGCTTATCCGTACATGGAGCTAATCGATTGGGAGGAAACTCTCTACTAGAAACCATTGTATTTGGACGCATCGCCGGACAAAAAATGGCCGAGCATGTGCGCGAAAACACACGCAACAAGGGAAGTGTTGATTTTTCCCACCACGAAGAAAAGGCCCGTGCTCGCGTGGACGAACTATTAACAAGCGTCAAAGGAACCAAGAGCCACGTTTTGAGAACAAAACTCCAACAACTCATGATGGAAAACGTGGGCGTATACCGAAGCAAAACAGGATTAACCAGCGCCCAACGCGCATGGAAAAAACTCTCTACGGAAAGCAAAGCCATTCACGTGGAAGACAAGTCCCCTACGTTTAACATGGACCTCATTCACGCGTTAGAATGTCAAAACCTCGTAACATTCTCTCAAAGCATAATCGCCAGTGCCCTCGCACGAACCGAAACACGTGGGAGCCACGCACGCACAGACTATCCCGCTAGAAATGATCAAAAATGGTTGAAACACTCCATGGCCGTGCAACACGGAGAAAACGTCCAATTATTCTACAAGCCGGTAATCATTGCAGGATATGCTCCGGAAGCGAGGCACTACTAGTATGGCTGCACGCCAAAAAAAACGTAAACAAACGCGCAAAAACACGCGACCGCGTTCACGCGAAACGAAAAAACGCCAACGCGCCCCCGTGAAAAAAACACGTGCAACGTTAAACATTGAAAAATCCATTCTTCACGTGAGAGTAGCGCGATACAATCCTCAAATGGATTTTCACGCGCGCACGCACGAGTATCACGTGACGCTCAACAAAGGAGAAAGTGTACTTGATTTACTCACGCGAATTCACGAGACGCAGGATGGGAGCTTAACCTTCCGTGCAAGCTGCGGATACGGAGGATGCGGTGCATGCGGAGTCAAAGTGAATGGAAAAACGGTACTCGGTTGCGTGACGCAAGTCAGCGACCTCATGACCGAAAACCAAACCATACACATTGAACCATTGCATGAGAACGTCATCAAAGATTTAGTGGTGGACGAAAAGCCCTTTTTTGATGAATTAGAAAAAATAAGCCCATGGATAACCCCCCGCATAAATGATGTGAAACGAAACCACAAAATGGGAATCAATGATGTCCAAAAACTAGGAAATGCCCACCAATGCATTCTCTGCGGAATATGCAACGCCCACGCCGAGAGTCAAAAAACAGGAGAATTAGGTCCCGCCGCCATGGTGAAAGCCTATCGATACCGCATGGATGTCCGCGACGCCAACACGCAGCGCGACGCTGTTATTAGTAAACAATTCCCCGTTCATTACTCACTAGAAAAGGCCAACGCCTGCCCCCGAAGCATTTTCCCGGGGGATAAAATAAAAGAGATGAGAGAATTATCTCATAAACAAAAACAAACTTTTCGCGGTGTGAAAAAATAATGAAAAAAATACGCAAACATTATCGACTCGAGCAAGACGCCCTCGGAACCAAACGCGTTCCCAATGATGCGTACACGGGAATATTTTATTCCCGCGCAAAAGAAAACTTTTCACTATCAACAAGACGATTTCCTCAGGAATTTTTCCACCAATTAGCTATTATCAAACGCGTCTCGGCCGAAGAACACGTGAAATTGAAACAACTCGATGAAGAAGTAGGAAAAGCCATTGCACGCGCAACTAGGGAAGTAGAAAAAGGAACATTTGACGAGTGGTTCGACATTGATGTATACGAAGCAGGGGCAGGAACACCCCTCAACATGACCATGAATGAGGTTATTTCTAACCGCGCACTCGAATTATTGCACGAACGCAAAGGAAAATACGCACGAATACATCCAAATAATCACGTCAACATGGGACAGTCCACCAATGATGTAATTCCCACCGCACTGCGGATCACCACCTTATTATTTTCACGAGAACTTGAAAACGAACTAGAAAAAACCATCCACGAAACACTAAAACTAAGTAAACGTTATTCCACTTTTGCAAAAACCGGACGCACGCACGTACAAGCAGCTGTTCCCGTGACATTTGGACAAGAATTGAGCGTGTACGCCCATTCGTTACGTGAACGATTGGAAACCATCCGCGAGGCGAAAAACCATTTACTCACGATTCCACTCGGGGGAACAGCGGTAGGGACGGGCATCACCACGACCCCCCATTACGCGCGCGCGGTCGTGCAACGATTAGCGCGCGAAACACGACTCCCTTTACGCGAGGCGCCTAATAAAATGCTCTTAACGAGCCACATGACGGATTTTCAACATTATTCCAATGCACTATCGGAGCTAGCATCGGATGTGCAACTATGGATGAACGATTGGGTACTCTTGGGATCGGACCCTTACGCGGGGTTGGGGGAAATCCACCTACTTGAAGTGGAACCGGGAAGCAGCATCATGCCTGGAAAAATTAATCCAAGTATTTTAGAAGCACTCAAAATGATCACGTTACAAGTCCAAGGCAATCACGAGACCATCCGTCTGAGTTGCGAGTCCACGCAACTCGAACTTAATGTCATGACTCCCGTGATGGGAAGCAATTTGTTCGAATCCATTCAACTATTGACACGTGGAATAACCATGTTCCGCGAAAAATGTCTCGTACACGTTCGGGCAACTCCTCGTATGAGCGAATTATTACAAAAAAGCACATCCGTGGCAACGGCACTCAACCCATATGTGGGGTATGATGTGGTTGCATTCCTCGTGAAAAAATCACTCGCTACGAATACGTTGTTCTCCCAACTCGTGATAAATGAGGGATTGCTCCTCCCTGCCGAAGCCAATGTTTTACTGCATCCAGCATATCTAACAAAACCCCGAAAAGTAGATGCTGCTTTGCGCGCGGCCATCCGTTCACGCACAACGTATCAAAAAATTCGCGAGCATGTGCAAAAATATTCCCGATAATCAGCGATCTTAAAAAGAAAAGAAACCGTTTCCACGCATGGCTCACCGATATTTCACACTAACTGAAGCGGAAGCACTATTGCCTAAAGTAAAACTCCACATGGACAAACTAATGAATCTTCACGATGAATTATCCGCACTCTCAGGAGTAAAATTACACGCGGAAGAACTCGATTGGAAAACACACTTACTTGCTATCAACATCAACAAACGATATCATGAACTATCATTCAAATATTTCGCCGAACTAGAAGCGCTCACCCATTTAGGATGCTACGTGAAGGACGTAGGACAAGGGCTCGTTGATTTCTATTCTAAACTCGACCAAAAAGACGTGCTACTCTGTTGGCAGTACGATGAACCCACTATCTTGTATTATCATGACGAAAGCACGGGAAAGAGCGGGAGAATCCCCATTCACGTGTTAAAAGAAAAGCTCGCGGCCCAAACGAAGACGCTGCTCTAATAAACACAACACGCTTTCTTTTTCTGATGACTGGATCCGTTCACGATTACGTGGAAAAATATTCGCTGGGGGTTATATTACGAGATAACACGCTCAGCGAGTACAACACATTTTTGAAAAATTTGGGCGAGCATACCTCGCTCGAAAAAATTGCAGCCGAATACGTGAAACGAAAAGGTTCATGCCGCATTTTAGATATTGGTTGTGGAAACGGACAAGCGCTGCACGAACTCAAACAACATGTATCAACACTTGTACATGCGATTGGAATTGACCTCCTTCCATTGCACGACGCAAGAGTACTTGATGAATTTATTCAAGGAAACGTGCATGACGTTCCATTGCCCAGCGAGTGTGATATTATAGTTAGTTTTCGTGCCCTTCACGAAATAGGCTCGCTCGAACAACTCCTTCCGCGTGTAACAAATGCATTAGGAAAGGGCGGCCGTGCGTATTTGTGGATACGCTTTCGAAAAATAGTGGAAGGAAAAATTGTTTTTGAAGGAGAAATGAACGAGCACGAGGAAAAATACCTCCAAACAATGGCTTCACAACGTGAATTAGGCAATTGTCGCGTGTTAGTGGAATCGGTTCCCTTGCCCATTCCAGGTCAAGCACACCATAAACCCGCGTATGCGGCGGGATACATTATCGTGATGCTCCGGCAATAATTCCATTTTTTTTCGCTCGCGCGTTTGTTTATATCCATTTTGATTTACTATCGTTACTATTCGTTATGAAAAGGAGCTGAAACCATGACTGACGCTAAACCACTAACCTACAAGACTCTCAACGGCCTGTCCGAAAAACAACTCGCCGAACACCACGACGTGCTGTATGCAGGATACGTGAAGAAAACGGATGAAATTCGCGAAAAACTCAAAACGGTTGATTTGACGAAAGCCAATGGAACATATTCTGATTTGAGAGAACTCAAACTCGAAGAAGGATTTGCGGTGAATGGTGTACGTTTGCACGAAGGATATTTTGCCGCGTTGGGAGGAAACGGTGGAAAACCGCAAGGGGACTTATTGAAAATGATTGAACACGACTTCGGATCATATGAGAAATGGGAAGCCGAATTCAAAGCATTGGGTTTGTGTGCCCGAGGATGGGTCGTGCTCGCATTTGACTGGGAAGACATGAAATTACACAACTACATTTGTGATGTGCACAACCACGGAGGAATATGGTCCTGCTCTCCCGTTCTCATACTCGATGTGTACGAGCACGCGTACTTTTTGGATTATGGAACCAAACGCAAGGACTACATTGATGTGTTCATGAAGAACGTGAACTGGAAGAACCCGGAAACATTTGTACAGAATATGCGCCTCATGGAAGGAAGAAAGGCCGCAGGACACTAATCCTACCCCCCTTTCCCGGGTGCCTTTTAATTTCTTTTTATGGCCGATGATACTATGACGCTGGATACGCAAAACCCGTATGATATAGCCATTATTGGCGCCGGCCCCGCCGGGGGAAGCGCAGCCATCCATGCATCCAAAATGGGTCTCAAAACCATCGTTTTAGAAGAACACGCCAGTGTGGGAGACCCCGTGCACTGCGGAGAATGTTTGAGCGAAGTCGCTGAAACCCGCATCAACATGAAATTTCCACGCGAAGTCATCGCGCGACACGTGAAAGGAGTCAATGTCATTTTCCCGGACTCACACAAAGTAAAACTAACGGAAGCCGGATACGTTTTAGAAAAACACGCATTCGAAAAATGGTTGTCCAACGAGGCCCAAAACGCGGGAGCGGAATTATCACTCTCTACACGCGTAACGAGTCTCGCACGTGAAAATGAACAATGGAATATTGAAACATCCCAAGGAAAAATTTCGGCACGCATGGTAATAGACGCATCCGGCGCCGCAGGAGTGGCCAACCGCATGCTCAACATGAATACGCGTTTTAGTGTCACGACGGGAATACAATACGAACTCTTGGATATTCCCCAAGAAGAATACTTGGATTTTTACTTGTGGCCAAGGCTCGCTCCCCACGGATACTTGTGGATGATTCCCAAAAATGATGGACGCGCGAACGTGGGACTGGTAACCCATGATATTACGAAAGCCAAAACATACTTGGATCAATTCGTAAAAGAACTCGGTTGGGAATCCAAGAAAAAAATCAAAACATTTGGGGGACCCATTCCCTCGTCAGGGCCGGTGCAAAATACGGTGGGAGAAGGAATTATTTTAGTAGGAGACGCTGCCGGGTTTACTTCGCCATTATTCGAAGGAGGAACCCAACTCAGTCTCGTGAGCGGAAGGATGGCGGCAGAAGTAGCAAAGGACGCGTTCACCCAAAACAAATTCGACAAACCATTCTTGTCGCAATACGAAAAAAAATGGCGCGCCGAATTCCCATCGTATGATAAAATAATCAAAGGAAAAAATGTCATTTATAATTTCACGGAAGACGAACTCAATCGCATTGGCCACTTGATGCCGGGAGAATTATCTAATTTATCCGCAGTAGATAAAGCCAAAGTCGGTTTCAACGTGCTATCCCACAACTATGACTTGTACAAGAAAGGCGTTGTGGATGCATTCTTAGCATTCGGATACTCTCGAGCAGCCCATTATGGCTGGTAGCATTTTATTAATTCTGAGAACAAGAATCCTATATGAGTGTTTTGCACGTCGTCGATTATTCTCATTCTGAAAAAATGTGCCGCAAACACGCCACCAGTTTCTCACTCGCCGCCGAATACCTTCCCGAACGCGAACGATTAGCCGCCTATGCCACGTATGGTTTTTGCCGCGTGACCGACCAAATCATTGATGGAAATGATTCTGTTCCGGAAAAGAAAAAACGATTAGATGAATGGAAAAATAATCTCACTCAGACCTGGAATCATGGAACATCGTCCGACCCCATTTTGCATGCGTTTATACAAACGTGCCAACAATACGACATCCCTCCCGAATGGGGATTCCGACTCATTGAGGGATTGAAAAAAGACTTAGAAAAAAACACGTATGACAATTTTGATGAATTGTATGAGTATTGCTTCTCCGCCGCCGCCATCCCTGGACTGCTCATGGCATATGTTTTGCGCGCTCCTCATTCAGCACTTGAACATGCGATTGAATTAGGCATTGCGATGCAACTCACTAACATTCTGCGTGACGTCAAAGAAGACTTGGATGCAGGAAGAGTGTATTTGCCTCAAGATGAGATGAAAAAATTTAATTACACGCGTGAACAACTGGCTCGCCATGAAAAAAATGATTCTTTTTCTCAAATGATGGCATTCAACATCGCGCGCGCAAGAGATTATTACACCAAATCCGATGAAGGAATATCCCATCTGCCTGAAGATGCACGGTTAGGCATGCGTTTGTGCGCCGTATTCTACCGCGAAATACTCTCCGAAATAGAAAAACGAGAATATGATGTTTTCACACAACGGGTATACGTATCCGATGAACGAAAAAAAGAACTGTTAATGAAAGAAAAAGACCTCCTCACAACGAGGATTAAAACAAAATAGGGTGCACACTATATACTATGCCTCGCCCCCGAAAAAATGACACCACTTCATCCGCGAAAAAATCCCCTTCTCCGGACATACTAATCGTGGGAGCGGGATTAGGAGGGCTTTCCCTCGCGTGCCGATTAGCGAAAAACGGGTTGCGCGTGGAAATATACGAAAAAAACCCTTTTCCGGGAGGAAGGGCTGCACAAAAGAAAGTAAAGGGATACACGATTGACTTGGGTCCCACGTTTCTCCTCATGCCCGGAGAATTCGAAGAACTATTTGCTTATTGCGGAAAAAAAATGAGCGACGTGCTCCCAATCGATTTACTATTGCCGAGTTACCGTTTGCACTATTGGGACGCTCAACACATGGATGTCAGCTCGAATCTCCCCCACATGCTCGCCGAAATAGCACGAGTATCGCCGCGCGAAACATCGGGATTTTTACGCTACCTCGAGCACGAATACCATGTGTATGAGACCGTGTACCAGAACTTTATTGCCCACTCTCCCACGTCTCTCATTGATATTCTACTTTCGGGAAAAGCATTTTCATTTCTGCACGCGGACGGTTTTCATTCGATGTGGGACCACATGGAAAACTTTTTCACGAATCCTAAACTCAAACTTGCTTTCAGTTTCCAATCCATGTACTTGGGACAAAGCCCCCTGCTCACGCCCGCGACCTACAGCATCGTGCCCTATGTGGAATTAGCCCAAGGAGTATGGTACCCACGCAAGGGGATTTATTCCATTGTCACCGAAATAGAAAAACTCGCACGCGAATTAGGAGTAATAATCCATTATGGAAAAAAAGTACGCGAAATAGTCATTGAAAATAATGCCGCGGTGGGGATACGATTGGAAAATGATGAAATAATTCGATCCGCCACCATTGTTTCCGATGTGGATTTACCTGCCACGTACGCAAAACTCATTAATGCTCAACATCGGAAAAAATATTCAGACGCAAAACTAATGAAACTCGAATACACGTGTTCGGCGTTCATGCTCTACCTGGGAGTGGACCAAAAATATGAACAATTATTACACCACAACGTGTTCTTCTGCGAAAACTATTTGCAAAACTTCCACGAATTATTCGAACAAAAAGTTCTACCAACCAACCCAAGCATTTACGTCAATGTTCCCTCGCTCACAAATCCCAAACTCGCCCCCAAAGGCAAACACTTACTCTATGTATTAGTCCCCGTCCCCTCGAATGATCCCAAAAACGCGCAACATATTGATTGGGATGCGGAAAAAAACGCGTTCGCGGACAAAATCATTGAACAATTAGAGAAAAATGGCCTCACGGATTTGAAAAAACACATCTGCATGAAAGAAATACTCACTCCCAACGAGTGGGAAGCACTCGGCGGTTTACATCACGGAGCCACGTTTGGACTCTCTCCTACTTTCTTCCAAAGCAGCGTGTTTCGACCCCAACAAAAAAGCGAAGAGTTCAAGAATTTGTATTTTGTGGGTTCCAGCACTCACCCAGGAGGGGGAATGCCCATGGTGCTCATTTCCGCACGCACGTGCGCGGAGAAAATACTTTCCTTATTCCCGCGAGAAAAATGAAAAAAGAATGAGTGCAAACCAAAGCATTTCTATTCCAAAGAAAATATTCTCGATGGGGACGAATGGCACCAAAACTCCCAGCGTTTCTGCGGAATTAAAGGACCACAATCCTTGCTGCGTAAAATAATTATCAAAAAAAAGTTGAAAAACAATAAAAACAACCGTCGTATACACCATCCGCGGAGAAAAACCAATTATTTTGGTGCGAAGAAGAATGCGGTCGAGAAATAAGACGATGACGAAACCAATTATTGTTGAAATAGTGTATTCCATCATTTGATTTTCACCCTCAACGAGTGCATTTTATTCGAAATTTTCCACAAAACAATTCCAAAAAAAGGAATAACCGCGAAAAAAACAATTTCTTCAAGGGGCTGATTCCCCAGCATAATGCCGAGCATGTTTTCCAAACCAAACCACCAATGGTTGCGCGACACCGCCCATGAATCCCAGGAAACAAAAACAATAACCGTTGCCGCTAGTGAAAAAATAACCGCTCTTTTTTCACGCGGAGAAAACGAAATATGAAACACACGCATGAATGCCAGCGTGCCGAGGAGGGCCACCAGCAAATATCCCGCGTACATGAAATTCATACCCTCGACTATGGGAAACTAACTATATTAGGGAGCGTGTAAAAAAAATAGAAAAAGAACGAAGGAAAATATTACGCGTTCGCCGCATGGCGTGTGCGGCGACGAGAACGCGATTCAGTAATCGTGGGAATGGGTTTAGCCGTATTCTTCATTTGAGGGGACATACGATAACCCACAAACGCAGCGGCTTTCAACGCAGCGTGAATGGGTAATGCGAGCACGCTCGCTAATTGATACACTCCCGGAAGGCGAACAAATTCATCCTGCAACTCCGCGTCGCGCAACAACGCTTCCGCGTGATCGTGCGTGCCCGTGGGAAAGTGTTCACGCACATGAGAATGGGGGAAGAATTCTTCCAACTGATACAATCCCATCAAGTGTTTTACTCGTGATTCGGCAAAGCGGAAAAATGTTTTGGGAGATTGTACGGTCACGCTTGCCGTAGGATGTGTTTCCACAGTGTCAATGCCCAAATACATCTGCAACCACAAATCATCCGCAATCACATGCTCGGGGAAGCGAACGCCGCGCACTACATTGGCACGCACGGCCATACACGATGCTTTCCGATCACGCAACGCAAGAGATGATAATGAAATTTCACTAATACCAAACAATAAGTGGTCGAGCACGGACTCTGAATTAGGAATAGCCGCCACATCGTTTGCCGAAACCGCGTTCAATTTTTTGTTGCGGCGCAACATCATTGTCAAATCCGCAATCGTGCTTTCTTGCACCTGCGCATCGGCATCCAAAAACAAAACCACGTCACTAGTTCCCAATTTTCTTGTTTTCTCCGCACGATCCATTAATGCGTTGAGCGCACGAGGCTTACCGGGAACACTTTCAATGACATAATCCAAATTTTTGTGCTTGAGTTTGAGGGTTTCAAGCACGTCAACCGTGTTATCCGTACATGCGTTCGCGCCCACAATCACGTGGGTTTTGGCATCCACATCCTGTGATGTGTTCACGGCATAAATGGCCGACGGGAGATTTCGAGATTCGTTGCGTGCCGGCATGAGCACAACGACTTCGTTTTGAGACGTGTTGGGAGTGGTTTTCATGGCGAAATGGACCCGATTGGCCTATAAATACCTTATCCCTAGTTTCCAGCCGTTCTAACGCTTTGTTCTTTGTTTAACGTGCACCCGCGCGTTTTTTTAACTCCGATAAATTGAGCGTGCGTATGAAACATTATCTCATGGGCGTGGCCATGTTGTTGGTTTTGTCATTGGCTCTTTTTCTAGTGGAAACCCATCGAACATGGGGGTTGATTGTGTTCATGCTCGCACTCATATTCTATGCATTGTTTGCCAATCCCTGGAAACACGCGCAACGAACCGCATTCGCACGCGAAGTGGAAGCACGTTCCACGCTAAACAAGCGAAAAAAGAAGAAAACCCCTAAAAAATCCAAAAAATAGAACGAAAGTATGTTGAAACGCCTCAATAAACACTCTCAAAGGGCCATTTTTTCCTTGTTTTAACCTTGTTTTTCTCGGCCTACGAACAACTTTATAAGGGTTTTCTCGAACTTTTAGTGTATCCTTTGAGGGTTGCGACGCGGTTGGTTACGTTTAACGTGGGGAACGATTTTTTTTATTCGTTTTAATTCCGCGAAATGCGGACCCTTTTTCCAAACGCTTCGACAAAAAAAACGGAGATGAGGGGACATGCTGAAGTCTTTATCGGAGCATCATTTGGTGCCAAAACACGAACTTCTTTCCGCGGATGAAACGCAAAAACTTCTTTCTCAATTCGGTCTTGATTTTGACAAACTTCCTCAAATGTCACAAGAAGATCCCATGGCCCAAGAATTAGGAGCCAAAGTGGGAAACATTATTCGCATTACTCGCAACTCTCCCGTCGCGGGAGAAACGTTGTATTACCGGAGGGTGGTCTAAATGTCGCAGCAGTGGGACCAATACGCACTCGTGGAGAGTTGGTTCAAGTCACGCAACTTCGCGCAGATGAACATTAACTCCTACAATCAATTTGTCGACGACAAACTAAATGAAATTATTCACGAAAACAAAACAATCACACCTAAAATTGAAGAAGTGCGCATCGAATTGGAAGACATTGAAGTATTGAAACCCCGCATCGTGGAAGCAGACGGAAGCCCGCGAAATGATTTTTATCCCATGGAAGCGCGCATGAGAAACCGAACGTATTCAGCACCATTATTTTTGACGATGCGCTTGCTGCGAAGAGACGTTGAACAAGACGTGAAGAAAACATACATTGGCGAATTGCCCGTCATGCTCAAATCAAAACTCTGCCACTTGCAGGGAAAAACAGCCGAAGAACTCATCAGCATGGGAGAAGACCCCATGGACTTTGGTGGATACTTCGTGATTAATGGAAGCGAAAAAGCACTCACCGCGCAGGAAGTACTTTCTTCAGACAGAATCCTCATCACCGAAAGTGCGGATGACAAAACCAGTGCGGAAGTTATTTCCACGAAAGGAGCGTTCAAAGGACGTGTACGTGTAACACGGGCGAAAGATGGTTTGTTGAGCGTGAGCTTCCCTGCCTCTCCGAGAAAACTACGATTATTTGTTTTGCTGAAAGCACTCGGCCTCAAAAGCGAAAAAGAAATTAATGATGCCTTTCCCGCGTTGAACGAAGTCATGAATGATGTCATGATCAACATGGAAGCCATGGACGTGAAAGACGAAGAAGAAGCACTCGACAGGATTGGTAAGTATGTGGCGCCGGGACAAGTCATTGATTATCGTTTACGCCGAGCACAAGAAGTCATTGACGCATTCTTGCTTCCTCACATCGGAGACAAGAAAGAAGATCGCCGCGCCAAAGCATACTTTTTGGCAACCATGGCCACGCGTGCCATTGAACGAGCGAATGGATTGCGCGGACAAGACGATAAAGATAATTACGCCAACAAACGACTTGAACTATCGGGAAAGCTCATGGAGCACTTGTTCCGACACTCATTCAAGTATTTCATTAAGGATTTGACATTCCAGATTGACCGAACCGTTACACGTCGTAGGAAATTAAACATTTCTACCGTCGTGCGACCCGGCGCCGTGACCGAACGCATCTTGTTTGGAATGAGCACGGGAAATTGGATCGGACGCTCAACGGGTGTGTCGCGCTTCATGGACCGCGTGAATTATTTGGGTCCGCTCACCGAGTTCCGAAAAGTAAAGTCTCCATTGAACAAGAACCGCGAATTATACGAAGCACGTGACGTGCACGGAACACACTGGGGAAGACTGTGCTGCATTGAAACGCCGGACGGTCCACAATGTGGTTTGGTAAAGAACTTAGGATTGTTCTCCGAAGTCACGCAGGATGTGAAACCGGAGCCCGTTGAAAAATTACTCAAGGGAATGGATGTGTATTTGAAATAGTATTAAACATGGGAACGAGGTTGAGGTGAAAAACATGGCTGCACAAGAAGGAAAAGTGTTCGTGAATGGAAAACTTGTGGGATTTCACAAGGATATCCACAAATTAACCAAAGACCTCGTTGCCAAGAGACGATCGGGAAAAATTGACCCGCACGTGAACATTGCTTTGCACGAAGACACGCTCGAATTATACGTGAACACGGACTCCGGACGCGTGCAGCGACCCGTGATCGTCGTTGAGAGTGGAAAACCACGTGTAACGAAAGAAACGATCAAGCAAGTCAAAGATGGAAAACTCACGTGGAATGATTTAGTGCTGCAAGGATACATTGAATACTTGGACGCGGAAGAAGAAGACACGAGCCACATTGCGCTGCGCGAAGAAGACATTGTTCCCAAAACAACTCATTTGGAAATCAACCCCATGGGAATATTCTCGGTCATCTCATCCATGATCCCATTCTTAGAACACAACTTGGCTGGAAAAACATTACACGGTGCAAAAGTGTTCAAACAAGCAGTAGGAATTCCTGCTGCTAACTATAATTTACGCACGGACACGGAATCATACTTGCTCTATTACCCGCAACGCGAACTTGTACGAACGAAAACACTTGACTTTTTGAACACGGATCAACGACCCATGATTCAAAACTTTGTCGTGGCCATTATGCCCTACATGGGATTCAACGTTTTGGACTCCGTGGTGTTAAACAAAGGAGCCGTTGACCGCGGACTCGGACGCGCAGCCTATTTCCGCAATTACGAAAGCGAAGAAACACGCTACCCGGGCGGACAAGTGGACAAATTTGAAATACCCAACGAAGAAGCAGTAGGACACTTGGGAGAAGACCCGTACAAAAAATTAGGAATTGACGGATTAGCCGAATTAGAAATGAGCGTATCGGACAAGGATGTCATCATCGGAAAAACATCCCCTCCCCGATTCTTAGAAGAAATCACCGAATTTGGAGTGATACAAGAAAAGAGACGCGAAGCCTCACTCTTTCCACGCAAGGGAAAGCCCGGCGTCGTTGATCGTGTTATTTTGACGGAAGGAACGAGTGGTGCACGCATTGCCAAAGTGAAAGTGCGCTCCAACATGATTCCCGAGCCCGGTGACAAATTTGCATCCAAACACGGACAAAAAGGAGTATTAGGAGCCATTATTCCCGAAGAAGACATGCCTTTTACGGAAAGCGGTATTCGTCCGGATCTCATCCTGAACCCACACGCTATTCCCACACGTATGACGATTGGTCACATGCTCGAAATGCTCACGGGAAAATCCGCTGCATTGGGTGGAAAAACCATTGATGGAACACCCTTCAACGAAGATCCAGTGGAAGACTCGAAGAAGATTCTCGAACAATTCGGTTTTCGCAGCGACGGAAAAGAAGCATTCTACGACGGACGCACCGGTCGGAAAATTGAAGGAGAAATCTACACCGGAATCATTGCCTATCGTCGATTATTCCACATGGTCGCGCACAAGCTTCAAGCACGTTCACGCGGACCTGTCCAAATTCTCACCCGACAACCCACGGAAGGTAAGGAAAAAGAAGGTGGATTGCGTTTCGGAGAAATGGAAGGAGAAACACTCGTGGGGCATGGTGCAGCAATGCTATTGCAGGAAAAATTCATTGATGATTCCGACAAAGTCACCGAACTCGTGTGTGACAATTGCGGAGTCATTGCAGTGAACGATCAGATTCGAAAGAAACGATTCTGCCCCATGTGTGAGAGTACGAGCGTTTACCCCGTGCAAATGTCATACGGGTTCAAACTCTTACTCGATGAGTTGAAAGCACTCGGAATTTATCCCAAAATGAAATTGGTGGATCGAGCGTAAGGAGAAGGAAACCGGAGGGAACAAACATGCTGTTGAAAAAAATCCAAAACATTGAATTCGGTGTACTTTCTCCTGAACAAATACGAAAAATGTCAGCGATTGAAATCAAAAGTCCTGAAACATACGACAAAGACGGATACCCCATGGAAGGCGGACTCATGGATCCCCACTTGGGAGTCATCAATCCCTCATTACGCTGTAAGACCTGTGGACAAAAAATGAAACAATGCCCCGGACACTTCGGTAGTTTAGAAATGGTCCGACCCATTGTTCATCCCAAGTTCTCCAACAAACTCGAAGAATTATTGCATGCCACGTGTAAAGAATGCGGAAAAATAGCATTGAAAGACGAATCATTAGAAGAATTCAAGAAATCCATTGAACGATTAGACAAAGAAGAAGCCGTGAAATTACTCGTGAAGAAAACCAAAACCAAGCGAAAATGCCCCCACTGCGGAGCGGCGAGAGCGGAAATTTTGTTGGACAAACCAACCAACTTCTACTTGGACAAGGACCGACTCTACCCATCCCAAATTAGAGAATGGGTCGAAAAAATATCCGAAGAAGACTTGAAATTATTCGCCTATGACTTGACACGACTGCGACCCGAATGGTTTATTCAAACCGTGTTGCAAATCCCCCCCATCACGATTCGACCATCCATTACTCTTGAATCGGGAATCAAATCCGAAGATGACTTGACGCACAAGTTAGTAGATGTTATCCGCATTAATCTACGATTGAAAGACAACATTGATGCGGGAGCACCACAACTCATTATTGAAGACTTGTGGGACTTGCTCCAGTATCACGTCACCACGTACTTTGATAACGACACCGCGGGAGTGCCTCCCGCGAAACACCGCTCGGGTCGTTCACTCCGAACACTGGTGCAGCGATTGAAAGGAAAAAAGGGTCGTTTCCGATACAACTTAACCGGAAAGCGCGTCAATTATGCCGCACGATCAACGATTATCCCAGACCCCTACTTGAGCATTAACCAAGTCGGAGTGCCTGAACCCATTGCCAACAATTTGACGGTGCCCGAATTTGTCACGGAATGGAACATCGAAGAAATGAAAAAATTCATCAAGAAAGGAGACAATGTCGTTTACATCACGAAACCCAATGGTTTACGTAAGAAAGTCACGGAACTCAACAAGAAAGAAGTCATTGAAGAATTAGAAGTAGGAAGCAAAGTCGAACGCATTCTACAAGACGGAGACATCGTCTTGTTCAACCGACAACCCTCACTTCACCGATTGTCCATGTTGGCGCACGAAGTAAAAGTCATGCCCAACAAGGCCATCCGAATGAACCCCATGGTATGTAAACCCTACAACGCGGACTTCGACGGAGACGAAATGAACCTACACGTGCCTCAAACACAAGAAGGAATATCCGAAGCACGCGAACTAATGTACGTGGAAAACCAAGTCATCTCCCCAAGACACGGTCAACCCGTTATTGGCGGACAAGAAGATGACATGACAGGATTATTCATCCTAACCATGGACCAGACCGAGTTCACAAAAGAAGAAGCCATGCACTATTTGTACAACATGGGAATTACTGAACTTCCAGAACCTGATCGCGGAAAAAAATACTCCGGAAAACTCATCTACTCCATGGCATTGCCTGAGAAACTAAACGTGGAATACCATAACAACACGGCCAAACAATTGAAAGGAGCCAAAATTCCACGAGAAGGAAATGAAGCCATCTACAAAGACGCGGAAGTCAAAATCGAAGATGGAAAACTCGTGAAAGGAACAATCGACTCGTCTTCTGCACTTGTTGAGAGTATTTTACGAAACTACACCCCGCATGAATTGGAACGCTATTACTGGAGAATGGCCCACCTCACGCACGAATTATTGACAACGAAAGGATTGTCCATTTCCATTGCCGAATTTGAAAACACTCCCGAATTAGAAAACGTGCGAAAAGAAGCCATCGAAGAAGAAATCACGGAAGGAACAGAACTCGCACGCAAGTTTGCGGAAGGAGTACTCGAACCATTGCCCGGACGCACCGTGGGAGAAAGTTTCGAATTACTCATGGTTAGATTGGGAGGAAAAACAAAAGCCAAGGTCCAAGGAAAAATTGCCGAATACAAACTCAAGAAACTCTTGGAAGCCAAACGCCCCACTCTCGACACGATGCCTATTATTGTTTCCGGAGGACGCGGAAGCATGCTGAACGTGGCCAACATGTCCGGATTCTGGGGACAAATCTCCGTCCGTACCGGAAGACCCAAGAAAGGATTCACGGGCCGATTAATCGCATTGAACGAGAAAAACGACCTCGCTCCCAAAGCCGGAGGATTCGTCTCCTCGAACTTTGTCCAAGGAATGAACCCCACGGAATACTTCATGCACTCCATGGGTGGACGACAAGGAGAAGTGGACACGGGTGTTGCGACAAAAGTGTCGGGATACTTGTACAGACGATTAGCTAACTCCTTGAAGGATTTGCACGTTTCCAACGACGAAACTGTACGAACGGCCAACAAAGACGTTGTCCAATTCCGCTACGGAGAAGACGGAGTATTCCCCGCCCGCACGAGTGGGGGGAACTTTGCCAATATGGATGAAATTATTCGCAACATGAATCGCAAAGAAAAAAAGGAAAGGAAGAATTAAGGACGGAGGGACTACACTATGGCCATGGAACACGAAATCTCAAACACAGAAAATTTTGACGCCACCCAGCACGCGGAAGCAGTCGAATTCGTCGACCACGTGGCCAAATATGGAATCCCCCGCCGAGCGTACGAAGACGCGCAACGATTATCATTAGAAATGAATTTGACGGATGACCAATTCGACCAATTATTGGAAGAATTACGCAAACGCTATCAACACGCCAAAGCCGAACCCGGTGAAAGTGTAGGGATCATCGCCGCTCAATCATTGGGAGAACCAGGAACACAACTCACGCTCCGAACAAAACACTACGCGGGTGCGGCTGAAGTGTCCGTTGGAAGCGGAATTCAACGAGTGGAAGAAATCGTGGATGGAAGAAGCAAAGCAAAGTATCCAACCATGACCGTGTATTTCGCCGAAAGTGAATTACGCTCCAGCAAAGAAGAAGCACGAAAGTTCGCAGCCTCATTAGTTGACCTCCGATTGTCGGACGTGATGGTATTCAAAGAAAACTATTCCCAACACGCATTTGATGTCATCCCCAACATGCACGAAATCAGCGACAAGGGACTTGAGGCCGAATCATTATTGAAGAAAGTATCCGACAAACTCAAACTCGACCACAAACCATTGAAAGAAGGCGGGTTGCGCTTTACGATTGATGGAAAAGAAGAATTATTGAAACTCCGAAAAAACCTCATCAAACTCATGCAGACACGCTTACAAGGAGTACGCGGAATCGACAAAGCCATTGTCTTCGAAGAAAATGGCGAATTCATTGTCAAGACCACGGGATCAAACCTCAAAAGCATGCTCAAAATGAAAGAAGTCGATTCCACACGCACAACCACCAACGACGTGAAGGAAATTTCCAAAGTATTAGGAATCGAAGCCGGACGATCATCCATCGTGTACGAATTACACAAAGTATTATCTGAAAATGGAATTAACGTGGACTTGCGACACATCCTCTTGCTCGCGGACACGATGACATTCGACGGAGAAATCAGAGGAATCGTCCGTACCGGAATCACGCGCAAGAAAAGCTCGCCATTCGCCCGCGCATCATTTGAAGAAACATCCAAACACTTATTGGATGCCGCATTCTACGGAGAAAAAGAAAACCTCCAAGGAGTCGTGGAAAACATCATCGTGGGACAACCCATCAAAGTCGGAACGGGCGTTGTTGACTTGGTGATGAAGCAGCAATAATGCGCCGCTTCCGATCGGCGGTCCCGGTGTTGTGGTGCCAATGAATGGCACCACTCTTTTCCGTCAACACTTTTCCACCGAAAAGGGCTGGTGGGGTTATTGCTTTGCAATAACTCGTTTTTCGCTTTCAGGGGCGGATTTATATGCCTTTCCCAGGGGATTTAGAGTATCATTCATTGATTCTGTGAAACACGGAGGTGTGGAGAATGGATCATGCAGAAGCCGGAAAAGAGATTCGTCGTGCCGTAGACACGGGAAAAGTCCTTTTTGGCACGAAAGAAAGCCTGTATTCACTCAAACACGGTGAAGGCTTATTGCTCATTCTCACGAAAAACGCTCCCGTATTAAACGTGGAAGAAATGACTCACATTGCCACCCTCGCCAGCGTTCCCGTATACACTTTTGCGGGAAACGGATTGGAATTAGGAAGCGTGTGCGGAAAACCATACGTTATTTCGGCATTGTTGGTTACGGACGCAGGAAAGAGTAAAGTCCTACAATTAGGAGAAGCCAACACGCAAGTAGCGGAAACGGCAGTCGAAACCAGTAAAAAAGGGAGAAAAAAACGCGCAGCGAATTGAGGAATTTATAATTCTTAGCGCGTACACAACTACTAACACACGGTGAAAAAAAATGGCTCGAGGAGAATTTGCAGCACGACAATTGGAAGACAAGCGTTCCAAATGGCGAATGAAGGATCCCTATCACAAGCGACGCATTTTACGATTACGCGAAAAATACGACCCATTAGAAGGAGCACCGCAGGCCAAAGCTATTGTTTTAGAAAAACGCGGAGTCACCCAAAAACAGCCGCACTCCGGAATCATGAAATGTGTACGCGTACAATTAATCAAAAATGGAAAACAAGTCACGGCATTCTGCCCACGCGACGGTGCCATCAAGTTCGTGGATGAACACGATGAAGTCATCATCGAAGGAATTGGCGGATCCCAAGGAGGACCATACGGTTCACAGTGGGGAGTCAAGTACCGCGTGACGCATGTGAACGGACAATCATTAGAAATGCTCCGCTCTGGAAAGAAGGAGAAGGTCAAGCGATAATATTCTAAAAAAAGGTAAACGTGTGAGTGTGAAAACAATGGAAACCAAAGTGTTTGGAAAATGGGACGTCTCCGGAGTCACGATGAAAGACCAGACGTTAACGCGACAAATCGCCTTAACCGGAAAAGTAGTCCCCCATACCTTTGGACGAGGAGCCAAGCGCGCCTACGGTAAAGAAAAAATCAACATTGTGGAACGACTCGTGAACAAAGTCATGCGTTCCGGACAAGGAAAACGAAAGTTGAGCGGAAAATATATCCGCGGACGCGGTTCCTGCGGAAAAAAAATACAAGCCATGCGCATCGTGGAAGAAGCATTTGACATTGTTCACACGCAAACGAAAGAAAATCCCATTCAAATACTTGTACGAGCTATCGAGAACGCTGCCCCACGCGAAGACATTACCCGATTAAAGAAAGGTGGAGTCGCCTACTCGCAAGCCGTGGATGTTTCCCCCCTCAAACGAGTGGATGAGAGTGTGAAGAACCTCGCCCTCGCCGGATTCTACGGAAGCTTCAACAACAACACTTCTGCCGCCGAAGCATTAGCCAAAGAACTCGTTCAAGCCGCCAAAGACGACAACAACGCCATGTCGATTAAACGCCGAAATGAAGTGGAACGTATCGCATTGGCTTCACGATAATTGAGGAAGTTGTATAGGGGAGCTGATGAGTTATGGGTCGAAAAGAAGAAATGGCCGCCGCGGCACAAAAACTGATGGGGCACCAGCAGGATGTTAGAAACTTAGGAATTGTGGCGCACATCGACCACGGTAAAACAACGCTCTCCGACAACCTCATCGCAGCTGCCGGACTCATCAATAAAGAATTGGCTGGAAAGCAACAGTTCATGGATTTTGAAGACCAAGAACAAGAACGCGGAATTACCATCAACGCGGCCAACATCTCCCTCGTTCCAACCGTGCACGGAAAACAATACCTCATCAACTTAATCGACACCCCCGGACACGTTGACTTCGGTGGAGAAGTCATCCGCGCCATGCGTGCGGTAGATGGAATTATCCTAGTAGTAGACTCCGTTGAAGGAGTCATGCCTCAAACAGAAACCGTTATCCGACAAGCATTGCGCGAAAACGTTAAACCAACTTTATTCATCAACAAAGTAGATCGCTTGATTAACGAGTTGCAAGTGGATGAAGCCGAAATGCAAAAACGATTCGTGAAAACCATTACGCAAGTGAACAATCTCATTCGAAAAAACGCCCCCGCGGGAAGAGAAGAAACGTGGCAAGTCAACCCCGGAAATGGAAGCGTTTGCTTTGGAAGCGCCTACAATCACTGGGCCGTGTCCGTGACATCCATGGCACGCACGGGAATTAATTTCAAACAAGTGTACGACTTGATGAAGACAGACAAGCAAAAAGAATTGTCGGCCAAATCTCCATTAGAAGACACGATCTTCGAAATGGTCGTCAAACACTTGCCCAACCCCACGGAAGCACAAAAATACCGAACGCCCGTGATTTGGACCGGAGAACAAGAAAGCGAAATAGGAAAATCAATGGTGGCCTGTAACCAAACAGGACCCGTTGCCATGATGGTTACCGATGTTTCGGTAGACCCGCACGCAGGAGACATTGCAACCGGACGCGTGTACTCGGGAACGCTCAAGAAAGGAGTGAAAGTCAAACTCGTGGGTTCACAAAAAGAAGCCCAAATCAACCGCGTGGGAGTGTACATGGGACCCGAATTCGTGGAAGTTGAGAGTATCCCTGCTGGAAGTATCGGAGCCATCGTAGGATTGCGCGAAGCCTACTCCGGACAAACCGTCTCCGAATTAGAAATGCGCGAATTTGAATCATTCAAAACAAACGTGGAACCGGTCATCACGGTTTCCATTGAAGCCAAGCAAACGAAGGATTTGCCTAAGCTGATTGAAGTCATTCGACAACTCACGAAGGAAGACCCCAACCTGA
Organism: Candidatus Iainarchaeum sp.; assembly: GCA_016867455.1. GTDB lineage: Archaea > Iainarchaeota > Iainarchaeia > Iainarchaeales > VGJJ01 > VGJJ01. Next base: position 34,797 of record VGJJ01000004.1, read on the forward strand.
GAGCGAGTATCAACCAAACAACCGGAGAACACTTGTTGTCTGGAATGGGTGAATTGCACTTGGAAATCAACCAATACCGTATCGAAAAAACGCACGGCGTTGGAATCACGGTCTCACCCCCAATTGTGGTGTACCACGAAACGATTACCGGAACATCTCCTGAATTGGAAGGAAAATCACCCAACAAGCACAACAAATTGTTGATGATGGTGGAACCCATTCCCGCGGAAATTCAAAACAAATTAATCGAAAACAAAGTCCAAGGAAAAGTAAAAATGAAAGACAAAGAATGGATTGAAAAATTCCAAAATGCAGGAATAGACATTGATGAATCCAAAAAAGTGTGGGCGATTGAAAACTACAATTTGCTCGTGGATGGAACCAAAGGAATTCAAGCATTGCACGAAATACGCGAACTCGTGATTCAAGGATTCCAAGAAGCCATGCACGGCGGTCCTCTCGCCAAAGAAGAAGTCCACGGTGTGAAAGTAACCTTAATGGATGCAAAGTTGCACGAGGATGCGATTCACCGCGGTCCATCACAAATTATCCCCGTGGTATCACGCACTATTTTCGCGTGTATGCTCTCCGCCAAAGCCGTGTTGCAGGAACCCAAACAATTGCTCACGATTACAACGCCTGAAGAATACATGGGTGCTGTGAGTAAAGAATTGCAGCAACGACGCGTACAAATAACGGAAATCAAAAACGAAGGAGACCAAGTGATTATCATTGGACTCGCCCCCGTGAAAGAACTCATCGGGTTCTCTCAAGCCATTCGCGGAGCCGCCCAAGGAAGAGTTATTTGGACAGCCGAGTATCACGGATACGAGATTCTCCCGCCCGAATTGCAACGCAAGACCGTGGAAGAAGTGCGCAAACGAAAAGGAATGGATGCGGAAGTCAAACCCTATCATTTCTTCCTCGAATAACCGCTTCCGATCGGTTGTGCCGGAGTTAGGGTCCCTGCGCGTGCAGGAACCCAGACATTTTTCTCTGGCGTGTTACTCAAATAAAAACTGTGAGCGCGTGGAACAGTTCATGTTCCCGCGACTCTATTCTTTTTTTCTTTTTTTCTTCGGAATACTTTTTTTTATCGGGTGTATTTCTCCGCCTATTGAACCGCCTCCTGTTCCTTGCGTGGAAAACTGGACATGCAACCATTGGAGCACATGTGAAAACGGAATGCAAAACAGGGTGTGTGCGGATACCCATGCGTGCGGCACGGACGTAAACAAACCTATCATCACACAAACATGCGAAATGCCCCCGGTTTCCGTATGCGGAGATTTTGTCTGTGATGGGGATGAAAATGAAGTAACGTGTCCACTTGATTGTAAAACGATAGAACCCGCGCCAGAACCATTGGACATTCCTCTCGAAGTAACACTGGGAAATGTTCAAACCGTGTTTGATTACGAAGAAGAATCATGTGCACAACTGGATTTGCCGGACGTTTACGCGCACGCATTTCGAGATGAACAAAATAATATTGTACTCGTTTCAGGAAACGCACCGGATAATTACTTCATGTATGGAAGCACGTTCAACAATCTTTCACGAAACTGTTCCCCCGTGCTGCGAAGCGGAGACGAATGGGATGTGGAAACATTCGACCATCAAGAATGGATCACCTCCACCTACACCGATGATGGGAAAACCATTCACGCGTTAGTACACAATGAGTATCACGATCCATATTCACTAATTTGTAAACCCGGCGACACGCAACCGAGTAATTTGTGCTGGTATAATTTTGTCTCCTACGCACGCTCAACGGACGGGGGAAAAAAATTCACTCAACCCAGTAGTCCAAACCACTTAGTGGCCGTTCCCCCATTCCAATGGGATGCAAATTCCGGAGGCATCAATCGAAAAGGAGAACCCATGAGGCCTGCTCCGCAAGGATATATGGAGCCCTCCAACATTGTGAAGCGAGAAGATGGATACTATTATGCCATGGTGCGCATGCTCCCCGGTAAAAGAAGCGGAGGCGACACCGTGTGCGTGATGCGCACCCAAAATTTGAGTCAACCCAACTCATGGAAATTCTGGGACGGAGACGCATACACGATTCCACTCACGAATCCTTATCCGAATGAGCCCGCGAATCCAAGTGATTACATTTGCGAACCCGTGAGTGAAGCCATCATCGGAGGGTTGCACGGAAGTTTAACCTACAACACGTACTTGCAACGATACATGAATGTGGGCGCAGGAGTTTATGCGGATGATTTAGGAGAACTAACATGCGGATTTTGGTATTCGCTTTCGGAAGATTTAATCACGTGGGGAAAACCCCACTTGTTGTACGAAACAGTTTTTGGATGGTCTCCGTGTAACAACCCCACGACCGCGCAACAAGCATTAAGCATCGACCAAGAAGCGTATCCCTCAATCATTGACCACGATTCAAATGATCGAAGTTTCACCACCGCCGATGACACGGTGTATTTGTATTACATGCAAAACCAAGACAACCATTCCGCGGGAGGGTGGGGGCTGCGACGGAACCTTGTGAGGGTGCCCCTCATTTTTACTAAAAATAGTCTTCCCGAATGACATTTTTGACATATTTAATGATTATTACACAAAAACAAGAACCGCTTATTACTCGTGTTTTGACGGTTTTTGGCCCTATTCCTATTTAAATCATCCCTAGGGATTTTGCTTTATACCGCGCCGGAAAGGGTGGCTTTTTCCCTCGTAAAAGGGGGATTCCCTTTAGTGTTGGTTGGAAACAACAAAAGGGAAGAGGTTTTTGATGAACCTTTTTCCTAAAAAGGTTCTTTGGAGGAATCAACAATGGCAGAAAAGCCCCATATCAATTTGATTTTCATTGGTCACGTCGACCATGGTAAGTCCACGTTAGTTGGACGCTTCCTGTACGATTCAGGAGCACTCGCCGAAAACGAGTACCGAAAAATTAAGGAAGAAGCAGAAGCCCGCGGAAAAGGATCATTTGCTTTCGCATACGTCATGGATAATTTGAAAGAAGAACGCGAACGCGGAGTTACCATTGACGTTTCCTATAAGAAATTTTCAGGAAAGAACAACAACTTCACCATTATTGACGCCCCCGGACATCGTGACTTCGTCAAGAACATGATTACGGGAACCAGTCAAGCCGATGCGGCCGTGTTGGTTATTTCAGCCAAAGACGGTCCCCAGATGCAAACCAAGGAACACGCATTCTTGGCGAACGTGATGGGAATCAAAGCACTCACAGTTGCCATCAACAAGATGGATGAAGTCGGATACAAAGAAGACGCATTCAAGAAAGTCAAAGAAGAAGCCACTAAACTTGTAAAAATGGCCGGATTCCGCGACGAACAATTCGCTATCATCCCCGTGTCTGCGTGGTTAGGAGACAACGTTGCCAAGAAAAGCACCAACATGCCTTGGTACACCGGTCCCACGTTGTTAGAACGATTGGATTCGTTAACAGCGCCCAAGTTGCCCACGGACAAGCCTTTGCGCTTGCCCATTCAGGATGTCTACTCCATTAAGGGAGTGGGAACCGTGCCTGTTGGACGCGTGGAAACGGGAATCATCAAGCCGAATGATAAGATTATCTTCATGCCCTCCAAAGCAGTGGGAGAAGTCAAATCACTCGAAGCGCATCACGAACAATTGCCTCAAGCATTGCCCGGAGACAACATCGGATTCAACGTGCGCGGACTCGAACGAAAGGATTGTAACCGCGGAGATGTGGTTGGACACCAATCTCATCCGCCCATGGTTGCCAAAGACTTCGAAGCCCAAATCGTCGTGTTGAACCACCCTACCGCAATCCCTGTAGGATACACGCCGGTGTTCCACATGCACACGGCCCAAATGTCATGTACATTGGCCGAATTGAAGAAGCGAATGGATCCCAAAACAGGTGCCGTGCAGGAAGAGAACCCCAAGTTCTTGAAAGCCGGAGACGCTGCGTTGGTGAAAATCATTCCGCAGAAACCATTAGTGGTGGAAGAATTCAAACTCTTCCCCTCACTCGGACGATTTGCTGTCCGCGACATGGGACAAACCGTTGCTGCGGGAGTCGTGTTGAAGGTCACGCCCCGCGAGTAACTGTCCAATTTCGATTGGACCAACCGACGGACTACATCGCGGAGTTACTAGCGCAACCCCACAGTAGGCCTTCGTTAAAAATGTAATGTTGAAAAAAATGTTTAGAACAAGGTGAAAAGAACATGCAAAAAGCCCGAATCACATTAACTAGTCCGAGCTACGCCACCTTGTCAGACATTTGTTCAAAGATTGTGGACGTAGCGGATAAGACCGGAGTCAAACACTCCGGCGTTATCCCATTGCCCACGAAAAAACTCTTGGTGCCCACGCGCAAAAGTCCTTGCGGCGGAGGTACGGAAACGTACGAACGCTGGCAGATGCGCGTGCACAAGCGAATGATCGACATGGTGTCGGATGACCGCACACTCAGACGAGTGATGCGTATTGACATTCCCGAAGACGTTCAAATCAAAATCGATTTCAAAGATAAGTAAAATTTTACATGCTGAGGGAATTATTCCCTCGCCCTATTTTTTCTAATTATTTTTTGCGCGTCGTGAAACTATATTTTCATCACGCAAAAACACTAAATTACGTCCATCCGCGAAGTTATTTTCACACAATGACGTTTTTCTTTTAAACCATCAGTTGCAGGATTAGTTTAGTTTGACACGAGGAGGTGTCTGTAAAATGGATCAAAAAATTGGATCATGGGCTTTCATCATTGGTGTGGTGTTGGCCATCTTAGTTGGACTTTTGGGAGCAACCGTATTTGGTGGCTTTGCCCAATGGCTTCCGGTAGTGTTCATTATTTTGGGATTAATTGTTGGATTCCTCAATATTGGGGATAAAGAAACAACCGCTTTCTTAGTGGCTGTAATCGCTTTGCTCGTAGCGGGCGGAGTCGATTGGACGGTCGTCCCAACTATTGGAACCTATTTCGCCAGCATTTTCGGATACGTTGCCAGCCTTTTAGCTCCAGCGGCCGTGATTGTAGGACTTAAAGCCGTTTGGAATTTGGCCCG
>VGJJ01000005.1 GCA_016867455.1 Candidatus Iainarchaeum sp.
AATGACTCATCAAACTTTGCCTTGTTTAACGCCAAAAATTCCTTCAATTCTTGCTGAGTATTCTTTCCATCGTATTTTTGGAGACGACGAATAAATTCATTCCACGAGTTGCGCGCTCGTTGAGCAGCCGATAACGAGTCAAACGTGAAATTTAATTCACTACGATAGTGAGCCGTCAGTAAAAGATAGCGATAATCCACCGGAGAAAAACCACGTTTTTCTAAATCCGAAACCGTGTACACGTTTCCTAAACTCTTAGACATTTTACTCCCATCCACTTTCATGAAGGAATTATGCAACCAAAAACGAACAAATGGTTTTCCCGTTGCACCCTCGCTTTGAGCAATTTCATTGGGATGATGAATAGGAATGTGATCATTTCCCCCAACATGAATGTCGAATGTTTCTCCCAAGTATTTCATACTCATCGCACTACACTCAATATGCCAACCCGGATAGCCTCGCCCCCAGGGAGAATCCCACTGCATGGCATGAGAGGGTTGCGCGAGCTGCCACAAACGAAAATCCGCCGGATGATGCTTGAACGGGTCACGCTCAACGGATTCACGGACTTGCTTGAGCTGTTCGAGGTTTTGTCCCGAAATTTTTCCATAGCCGGGAAACTTTTGCACATCAAAGTAAATACCATGAGGCGTGGTGTACGTGTATCCTTTCTTTTCCAATTTTTGAATTAACTTAATCATCTCCGGAATGTGATCCGTGGCCTTGCACAAAATAGTCGGAGGAAGGATGTGAAGCTTGCTCGCATCCTGCAAAAAAATCTTCGTATAAAATTCCGCAATCTCAAAAGGAGTTTTCTTTTCTTCGCGAGCAGCTTTTTCTAATTTGTCTTCAGCGGTGTCGGAATCATTCTGCAAGTGACCCACGTCCGTAATGTTCATGACATGAGTGGGTTTGAACTTATTTCGTTCTAGCACGCGGCGCAACACGTCCCACGCCACATACGCGCGAAAATTACCAATGTGAGCATAGCTGTACACGGTCGGACCGCACGCATACAAGCCTACTTTAGGAGTGTTGTTGAGCGTGGAAAACTCCTGCTTCTGACGAGCGAGCGTGTTATAGAGGAAGAGGGGCATGTACTCATCATAGGATAGTAGCGAAATTTAAAGGACAGGGAGAGTGATACGTGTATGCCCTCTCGACGACGACCGGTACCGCGCAACCCTACAGGAGAATTACCCTTTCATGAACGCCCACTAAAACGACCCCCGCGCCGAATTGAGATGAAAATGGAACTCCCACGCGACAAGCGAGTGCATGAGAGTCTACTTCATATCGGCAGCAATAATCTGGGGAAAGTACAGTATTCCCTGGAAGAAAATTCCACTCACCAAAAACCAAATATCAAAATACAATACCTCATTCCCACGCACGAACACAAAAAATATGGTGCACGATTATTAGCACACTTTCTCCTGCAAGCCAAAATAAACAATGTTCATCACGTGGTGGCTGATGTGGGAGAAGATAACCAGGCCTCTCAACGCATGTTTGAACGAATGGGATTCTCTCTCAAAAAAGTACCCTTGGGGGGAAGAGAACGCGAATCCGGAGCAGGAAGATACCTGTATCGCTTTACCCTCGACTTGGAACACATGGGAATGGAAGGAATAGTTAAACGATTGCGAACATCCCTAAACCAACCTAAGCAGACAAGAAAATAAGCACCGCGCCCTGCACACTCACAACGAGGACCCAGACTAAAATAGATTTGAACACACTCGTGTCCAAGTATTTTTCAATAGAAAGAAAGAGCACGTATGCAGAATAGAAAATGAACAACAATCCCAGCAAAATCAATGGGAGTGCAATGACAATCGTATCGGCAATCGTCACGAATGATTGGTCTAGAATTTGAATAAACTCATCCTCACCAATGTTACCCGCATTCCAATCAGAGATACCACTCAGCAAAGCGGGAAAAGCAATCGCGGGGAGAATAAGCCCCAACACAAGGAGCATGAAAAAACCATACACACTAATTTGAGACAACGTGGAAAGCGCGCGGGAAATATTCAACGCATTAATGGGGATTTTTTTGAACAATAATCCAATCACCAGCAAAAGAAACCCGCTCACAATCCAGCGAAGAAAATCACTGAAAAGAGTTCCAATAATAATATCCATAAAAATAGCGCCCTGCAAGAGCAACGAGGCCAAAACACCCGCGAATGTTCCCAACAAAACGAATGCAATGGAACGAATCATGGAAGGATTTTGCAACGCATAATTGACGGCCTGCTTGGGGCGCAAAAACAAATCAACGTAATAACTCATAACGTGGAAGAGACGAATCCAACTTTATAAACATCTCCCATCCCATCGCAAAATATAGACAGCACCCAAAGGGAAAAAATAGCATTGGGAGTGGAATAAATTAAATACTAAGAGAAATTACTGCCTGCATGTCCCGCGATGATGTGAGGAGAGCCCTATCAAATAGGAGAAGGGATATTCAATTCATTCACGAATTGAGTGCAAAAGACTTGCTGAATATTTATGATCAACTCACCACGCGCGTGCGAGAAGGAGGAATGAGTGATGCACAACATGCCGACGCACTCGTGGCCCTTCGCCGCATTAACCGCGAACTCCAGCTTCGTTTGCCTGGAAAGATGAATTTATCCCACGAACTGCAAAACCACATGGACTCGCTCATGATTATACGCCAACGCAATGGAAAAAATGGCAATGGTGGGATGCGACGCAATGGCAATCGGGGAAAAGGACCCCGAGGAAATGGCCGCCGATAAAATCATCGTGTGACTTTCAATGAAGTAAATTCTTCCTTCAATTTTTTGCACTTTTCACTGGTCAAATGCTTTCGCGCGGGAGCGAGAATGCTTGCGAGCGCATGACCCATTCCCTGCTTCAAATCCGCAGGATGGAGTTTTCCTTCCGCAAAGTCGGCTTCAAGTGATTTATAATTATCATACACCACATTTCCCCCAAACTTCGCAGGACGTTCGATGGAAAATTCCTTCACGAATGGAAACACTAAATGTTCGGCCCAATCCAATACGGGATTGTATTCAATGTTTTTTTCCACGCAGAAAGCACCATTCATTTTCTTCTTGATTTCTTCCTCGGAATCATCCAAGAAAATAGCACTCCCTTGAACGGACTTACTCATCTTCAATGCGGAACGCATCTCGGACAACTTTTCTTTAGGAATGGGCCACACGGGTGGTTTTTGAAGACCCATCACTAAATGCTGATGCGCGGCGATAGGTGAAAGAGTTTTATTCTTGTGAACAAGCTTATGGTATTGTAATTTGTTCGCCACTTCACGCGCCACCACGTGGGCTTTGCGCTGATCCATGCCCGCGTGCATTAATGTGATTTGTTGAAAATACACATCCGCAACCTGCATAGCGGGATATACTAATTTGGCGAAATCGAGATTGTCTCCCTCTTGCCTACCCATAATGGTAATAGAACGCTGCATGCGCGCGAGCGTAGTATGTTTAGCCACATCAATGACGGTTTCCCAATACTCATCTGAGTGGTGATACAAATCGCTTCCTAACACGAAACTAATTTTGTCCGCATCGGCTTTAGCCACTTTGGACGCGGCAATAAAACATTCTTTGAAATATCCCCGCGCCACGCGGCGAATACTTTCCTTATCTCCGCCAAGTTTATCATTTATCCACGAGTGCCAGTCCGCGAGAAAAATAGAACAATTAACTCCTGCGTTTTGGAAGTTGTTGATATGATACAGCGTTTTCAACGCGGCCCCAATGTGGGGTTGTCCGGAGACCTCGAAACCAATATAATGCTTGAGAGGAACACCGGTTTCAAATGCGGCCTTCAAGTCTTCCAGCGTGAGAATTTCTTCCAATCCCCGAGAAAGGGTTTCAATCCGTGAATGAGCATCCATGTGCAAAACCTATGGGAATAAGAAAAAGGGAAATTAAAAAGGCCCCCGTTGGGAAACAGGAGCCTGAACGATTAACATTCAATGATTATTCGTCCGAGTCTCCCCCGCCATCATCTTCTTCATCCCCATCTTCATCGTCCGACCAATCGTCATCGTCTTCTTCACTTTCGTCTTCTTCCCAGTCACCGTCATCCCCATCTTCATCCATACGCATAATAGGGTTTTCCAAATCCAAGACCATGTTTTTTTCACTCTCCATAAGTGGAAATATTATACCTCAACACTTGCCCAAGAATTTATAAAACATAGACACTTTCAACGAATAAAAAGAGGGAAAAAAAGAAACAACCACCCCTGAATTATGTTGATGTTTGGGGGGAAAAGCGGACGCTAGTGTCCGCTGTCCTGAAAAAATTACAGGATTATCAAATTGCCAAACTTTCCCGTGGACAATTGCAATTGTCCCTTGTACTCAGAAACCCAACCATTCTCAATGCGGATTTTGCTTCCTTCATTGACTTGGTCGATTTGCTCATTCCACAACGAAACTTGAACCTCACCCGTTTCATCCTTTCCAGCCACATTACACACTTTTCCTTGTCCCTTGGCCGAGGCAAATTCCCGGGCTTCTCCCTTGGAAACGACTTCCAATTCGATGAAAACGTTTCCCATACGCGGGCGCAATTGTTTGACTTTCATTAACTCGGCCATAGATGATTCAACCTCTCCATAGGTGATACCACGTTTAACATGTAATCCTATTAAAAAGATGGGGCGAAAACCATCGAGCGATTTTTAAGGAAAAACCGCCCTCCATACTATTGAATCGATTTCTCAGGAGAGTGAATCAATATGACAATCGTCGGACAAAAAGCCCCCGATTTTAGCACCATGGCCTATGTGAATGGTGAATTCAAGAAAGTAAGCATGAAGGACTACAAAGGAAAATGGTTGCTCGTTTTCTTTTACCCATTAGACTTTACATTCGTGTGCCCAACCGAAATAAAGGGATTCGCACGCATGGAAAATGATTTCAAAAAACTCAACTGCCACATTTTAGGAGCGAGCACGGATAGTGAACACTCGCACAAAGCATGGGTGGAAAGAGACATGCCTGAAATAAAATTCCCCATTTTGGCGGACACGAATCACCATGTTTCCCGCGCATTCGGCGTGTTGAAAGAAGACCAAGGTATTGCATACAGGGGAACATTCCTCATTGACCCGGAAGGAATTATCCGCTACGAAGTCGTGTCCGACTTGGATGTAGGACGCAGCGTAAAAGAAACGCTTCGAGTACTGCAAGCATTCCAAACGGGCGGATTATGCGAAGTGGATTGGGCACCCGGAATGGACAATTTGAATAGCAAAAAGAAGAAGTAACTCGCCATTGACATCAGGCGGGTCGTCCCCGAGGTATTGCTAACGCAATATCTCTTTACTTCCTTTTTTCTGGCATCTCGTTTTTATTCTCAGATTTTTTGGTTCTCACACGCATGTGCTGGTACAAACCCTTACTGAAACCCCTAGCGTTTCGCTTCATTGCCGGAGAAACATTGCGGGAAGCGCTGCCCTATGGTTTGCGCGTGCAGCGACAAGGACTAACCCCCATTTTTGATATATTAGGAGAAGGGGCGAAAAACAAAGAAGATAGTGTCCGTGTTTCGGGAGAATATATTCATTTGCTCCATGAAATGGAACGAAACCACTTGAAAGGGGGAATATCACTCAAACTAACGGCATTCGCATTGGATGAAGATGAAGAAACCTGCTTTCGCGCCGTGTCACGCATCGTGAGACACGCTCAACCGACTAAAACCATTGTTTGGATTGATATGGAAGGGCCCGGGTATGCGCCCAAAACACTCAAAATGTATCGGCGATTGCTCAACGAGTTTGATAATGTGGGAGTGTGTTTGCAAGCATACTTGAAACGCACGCACAAAGACATTTTGTCACTCTTGCCGGATAACCCCAAAATACGATTAGTAAAAGGAGCGTATGAACAACCCGAAAATGCCGCGTATACAAAACACGAAGAAATTAATGCGCACTTCAAAAAATTGCTCACATTACTTTCGGAAAATGACGTGTACACCGCGCTCGGTTCACACGATATGGATATTATTTCGCACGCGTTGACACTTCCTTTTCCCACTCATTTTGAATTCCAAATGCTCAAGGGATTTAGAAAATATGAAAAAAAATTACTCTCGGAACACGGATATATTGTTGCGGAATACATTCCATTTGGAAAAGATTGGGAAAAATTCATCATTCGACGAATACAAGAGCGTATGAGGAGTTTGCGCTGGCTCGTGATGACGATTGCGGGAATGGATAAGTAGAAAAAAATCTAAAAATAAAAAAGAAAAAAAGGCCTACTGCGGGATTGCTATGCAATTCCCGCAAAGTAGTCCGCCGACCCGCCCAAACTTTTAGCGAAAAGTTTGATCAAAACCGGTCGCGCGGCCGGCGACCTCCGGCCAGATGGATAATGGCGCGTCAGATAAATTGTATACCCGAGTCCGTGGATTTTTGTCCCAGGCTTGAACCACTCGAGCGTGAACCCGAGCCGGCTTTCCAGCTATCCGCACCGGCTTTTGCCGAGGGAGATTTTCCCCCATTAATGAAGGGTGAACGGACGCCCGTGAACACGGTAATGACTTCGATTTTGTTTTCGAACGCAGGATTGATGCGCGCTCCCCAAATAACGGTGGCGTTGGGATCCATTTGCTCGGTGAGCATCGTACCCACTTGATTGGCCTCACCTAATGTTAACTCGGCTCCGCCCGTGATGTGAATCAAGGCGCCTTTGGCACCCGCGATGTCAACATCCAACAAGGTGTTGTTGAGCGTGTCTCCCACGGCTTCTTCTACGCGGTTAACGGACTTGCTTTCTCCCACCGCAATCATGGATAAGCCGCGGCCCGTCATAATGGAGCGAACATCGGCGAAGTCCAGGTTGATGAGCGAAGGCTGAGTAATGGTTTCCGTGATTCCACTCACAACACGGGCAACCAGTTCATCCGCGACGCGGAACGCATCTTGAATAGGTAAATTGGGAACGAGTTCAGCGAGGCGATTGTTATCAATCACAATGACGGTATCGCAAATGCCCGCGAGCTTCTGGATTCCTTCTTCTGCTTTGAACGTGCGCGCGCGCTCTAATTGGAACGGGTACGTGACCATGGCAATGACAATGGCTCCCTGTTCCTTGGCAATGTTGGCGATAACCGGAGCACTACCGGTACCGGTTCCTCCACCCATTCCCGCACAAATGAACAACATGTCTACTCCTTTCAGGATTCCTTCCAAATCGGATTTGGAAACTTCCGCGGCTTTTTCTCCCACTTCCGGATAACCACCGGCACCTAATCCACGTGTAACACTTTTTCCAATCAGGATTTTGGTGATTTCATCTGAAATAATGGATAAGTGCTGCTTGTCCGTGTTCACGGCAGCTAATTGGGCACCGGAAATATTCATGTGAGCTAAGCGATTGACCGCATTACAGCCCGCTCCCCCAGCACCAATAACCATAATTTTAGGAACGGAAAACTCATCGATGTGAACGTTTTCCTCCACACGTGATTTCCCCTCTTTAACAGCATTGACCATTGATTGCATGTGTGTACACCCCTCTTTCCCCTCACGCGCGAAACAACCGCGAAAACCTATTCGTGAATTGCGACTATATCCTCATTTGAGATTAATAAACATTGGCGACAATGAACGAAAAAAGAAATGGGGATTAACGGAAATTAATTATGTATGAAAAAGAGTTTTGTTATGTTAAGACTGCTTGAGTGTGGAAAAAAACAATCCCTCACACGTGGAGGAGGTGATGGCGGACAAGGAATAGGCCGCTGATGCCGTAGACGCGTCTGCGGGAACGGAACAAATAGTGGATTGACCATAGTAATAGCTATCATTGTCCGCGGCTGAAATGCGCACCCGACAATTATTCGTGCCTGTTTCTAACCCAAGCGTTTCCAACAACAATGGAAAACCATCCTGCGTTTTCCAAAATAATCCCAATGATTTTTTACACGCACTAAATGCAGTCGCGAAACACGATTGATTCTCCTCAGCCGTGCCATTCACACAAAAAGCAACCGCATCACCGGGACGATTAGGCTTGGTAGTGGTGTTTTGCGTTTGAAGCACGGGAGCATAGGTCGTGTTTTGCGCAGAAGATGGTGGAGAAACACACCCGGCAATGAAAAAGAGAACAAGGACGCCCCAAACAGCCACGAATACGTTCATGCCAAAAATACCACGTTTCCCCTTTATAATTTAAGGGGAGGGGAGAGTTCTTAAAGAAAAAAACAAGTGAGTGATGGTAATATGGTCCTGAATTGGCTCAAAAAGATTCTCCAGCCGGAAACCAAGAAAGAAAATAACTCATTGCACACCATGGGGCCGGAAGAGCTGCTCGCTCACGAAGAAATGAACGAAGATGACATGGAAACGTCCAGCGAAAACAAAATGGAAGACGAAAGCGAGATGATGCCATCATCACACGTTCATGAAAAAGAAAAGGATGAAGATGAAACGCCCCGCACGCAACCGGGAAAAGAGAGCGCCCTCAAAATAATGGAAGCCGCACTATTCATGGGAGGAAAAGGATTGAGCATTGAAGAATTAGGTAAAATAGCCAATGTACCCTTGCTCAAGACCCGCGAATACTTGCCGGAACTCGTGGAAGTTTTTAACGCGCGCAACTCAGCATTGGAAATTGTGGAAGACGCAGGCGGGTACCGCATGCGCGTCCGATCCCCATTCGATGAAAAAGTATCCCATCTCGCAGGAGTGGGAGAACTCAACCCCGCGGAAATGAAAACACTCGCATTCATCGCGTACAAACAACCCCTACTACAATCTCACCTCGTACAAGTGAGAAGCAACACGGCGTATGACCACTTGCAAAAACTGGTTGAAACGGGATTCGTTTCACGCGAACCGAGAGGAAGAACATACGTATTACGCACAACAAAAAAATTCGCCGAATATTTCGGAACCAATGCACTGAAACTCAAACCCATCACCGCGGAAATGAAAAAAGAAATGGATGAAATCAAAGCCGTGGACCAATCGCAGAGTGAAGAATTATCCTAATCATTGGAAAACATTTTGGTATGACGCACGATACGATTGCCCACTTTTACGAAACGTATCCTTATCCCCACGTGCATTATTTTGACGCGCAACGAGCAATAACCTATGCTCAACCACTCCTCGCAAGCGCGAACATACGCATGAAAGATCTTGCAGGAAAAACCATTTTAGACGCGGGATGCGGAACGGGAGAAATAAGCATTAGCATGGCCACGCACGCACAACAGGTTGATGCATTCGACGTGAGTGAGAACTCTCTCACGTATGCACGCACCATGGCTAAAAAATTACGCATCCAAAATACTCATTTTTTCCACGCGGATGTAATACAATTTTCCTCCGCCAAAAAATATGATATGGTAACCAGCTTCGGAGTATTACATCACACTCACAATCCGGAAAAAGGATTGAATACTATTTCAAATTGCGTGAAAAAAAATGGAATAATCATTATTGGATTTTACCACTCACTAGGAGGAATGCAGCAGCGCGTCGAAAAATTGATTGCACGCGTGCTTGGGGGAGATTCTCCGGAAAAAATTCTCGCATGGTTATCCCAAACGAAAAAAAGAAATTTTGGAGAAGCGGAGAAAGCGTATTGGGCGGACCGCCTCGCGAATCCACGCGAAAAATATTACCGCATTTCCCTCGTTGAAAGTTGGTTAAAAAAAAATGGGTTTGAAATCATCGGAATACAAGGACATAAACCGGATTGGAAAGTAAAAAACACGCACAACATACTCGAAAAGTGGTTATTTGAGATGTGGATACTCTTGCACGGAAAACGATTTGTGATTATGGCTGGAAAAAAAATATGAGGGTTTTTTGATCAAACTTTTTTCTCAAAAAAGTTTGGTTTGGTAGCGCGCATCCATTAATCGCACATTCGTTCCCCACTTTTGCCGCGCACAATCGGGAAGGGTTTGATTTTGTTCCAAATATTTTTTCAAAAAAGTAATGGTCCGTTCATCATGCGAGTATCCCGAACCAATGTCTCCGAAGGAATGGTATTTTTTCTGCAAGTTTTTGATAACCTCATCACGTTCAACCTTGGCCAAAATGGACGCGGCGGAAACAATTGGATAATTCACATCCGCCTTGTGTTCGGCGACAATTTTAGGTTGGTAAGAGAGATAATTCTCTATCCTCCGGGCAAAGTTGCTCGCTAATGGGTCGGGAGAATCCACGTAAACCAAATCCGGTTTAACGGGAAGGTCATTCAACAATAAACCTATTTTCATGGCCTCAATTTCATTCAGGGAATCACGTTCCATGAGCACGTCCATCTCATTCGCGGAGAGGTGATACGTTGCATAATGAGAAAGGGTTTCCTTCATGAGGGGGTATAATCGCTCACGCTCACTTTCAACCAGGAGCTTAGAGTCCCGAGCCCCCATTTCGTGGAGAATGTCCTCCTTTTCCGAAGGAATAACGGCTACCGCTAAGACCATGGGTCCAATCGCCGGGCCGCGGCCGGCTTCATCTACTCCTGCAATGAGCATGAGAAACGAATACGTGAAAGACCCTCTTAAAACGGTGCCTGGGGAAGGGTTAAACGTGAAAAACGAGGGCAAAGGATGCCTTTAAAAGCCTTGTTTGGGACTTTTGATAGTATTATGATGCACGGCATTTTGAAGAATTATCGACGCGGACGCAACACGCAACACCCCACGCAGTACATCGTGGAAGTGGATGGAATTGAGACTCGAGCAAAAGCCTCAACCTTGAATGGTAAAAAGGTCACCTGGAAGAGCGTGGCCGAGAAAGCCATCACCGGAAAAATCATGGCCGCCCACGGAAATTCGGGGGCCGTACGCGTGAAGTTTGACAAAGGATTACCCGGACAAGCCATTGGAACACGCGTGAGTGTATCCGAGTAAAACAGACGCATGTCTCGTGAACCATTCTCCCGCATTTTGGTGGGATGCCCCACCGCCATGGTGAAGAACGATTCTATCCGCGCCTACATGAAGGGATTAGAATCACTTACTTATCCCCAATTTGACGTGGTGTTAGAAGACAACTCACTCACAACTGACTACGCGGAAAAATTACGATGGCTGGGAGAAAAATTCCGCGAGAAAAGACCCGAGTGCGGGTTTAGAGTCATCCACTCCGGACACATTTCTCCCCGCGTGAGGGAACGCATCGTGCACGGACGCAATGCGATTCGTGAAATCGTATTACGCGAAAAATATGATTACTTTTTTTCATTAGAACAAGACATTGTATGCCCCCCGGACACGATTCAAAAACTGTTAACCCATCAAAAACAAGTCGTGGGGGGAGTGTATTACAATAAAGTATTTTTAGGCGGAAAAGAACAACGCACGCCCGTGCTCATGACATATCCCAACGATGAAGCAAAAAAAGAACACCGCGCCGAATGGGTTGGATTTACCGCACTTTTTCCCTCACGCATCATGGAAGTAGCGAGCATTGGATTAGGGTGCTTGCTTATTTCACGCAACACGTTGGAAAAAATACCCTTCCGTTACAAGGAAGAAGATGCTGCATTTGATGACATGTATTTTGCCATGGATATGCACCGGGAAAATATTCCATGCTATGCGGACACATCCATTTTGTGTGAACACTATTTTAATGAGGCATTCAAACACACTTCGTCTGAAAAATTTTGAGGAAAAAAAATGAATACGCATCCGCCACGAATTCTAGTGGGTTGCCCCACGCACGAATTAAAGAGCGATTCCATTGAACCATTTTTGAGGGGAATTGAACAATTAACATACACCAACTTCGACGTATTATTGGAAGACAATTCCCCCACTCCAATGTATTCGCAGCGAATTCAAGAGTGGGGAAATCATTGGATGAAAAACCATCCCGGGCAATTATTTGAAATCATTCACACGGAAAAACCAGATGATAGCGCACGACAACGCATTGTGCACGGCAGAAATCTCCTGCGTCAACGAGTATTGAGTAAAAAATATGATTATTTTTTTTCACTCGAACAAGATATTATTCCCCCAACGGATATTATTGAAACGTTATTATCGCGTAACCAAAAAATAGTGAGTGCAACCTACCTTAATCGAAAAAATATTCCAACCGGATATCGAATTGAAATAATGGCGGGGTATTACCACAATGAGGGTGAAAAAAACAAAGGAGTGTTTCGCGATTATGGATTCAATCTCATTCTCCCATCGCGACTCATGAAAGTGGATTATACGGGATTAGGATGCATGCTCATTGCTCGCGAAATATTGGAAAAAATTTCATTCAGAGTAGAAACCAACACCCCGCACTGCGATGATATGTTATTTTGCATGGATGCCCAAAAAAATGGGTACGAAATATACTTGGACACGCATGCGTGGTGTTTACACTTATTTAATGACGCATTCAAAAAAACAAACTATTAGGCGCGTGCATTAGTGAGAGAGATAAATCTCAAACACGACGCAGGGGAAAGGAATTCCAATCATTGAAAGAACACGCGGGTGCATTTCTCCTAGGAAGCCGTGAAATTTTCCCACGTTCACATTGGCCGCGCGACCATCAATGAAACCACTCAACACGGCAGGAGTGTACGTGGGTTTTTCTCCCAAAAAAGAGGATATCGCATCAACATATCCTTTCATTTCATCAAATGTCGCGGAGGCGTGGGCGAGGACTAAACACAATTTATCATGCGTCCTCGTCCCCGTGTCGGTGTTGGAATGAATATCCACTATTTGATCCAACTCAAACAATTTGAAAGGTGCTTTCTGGCTGCGGTTGCTCAACAATGCACGAATGGTTTCTGGGTAAAGCATATTGCGCACCATCGTGAGACCCTGTTCTTTGGCCAAACCAAGTTTAACATGAGGAGTTTCCGCACGTTCAAATGAAGTAAAGTGATACTCATGTGAGGTGAGAGCCCAGGAAATAACCTCGTGAAAACCAAGCCCTGTGACGCACGTGCGAACATCCTCATTCAAACGCGTTTGACGCAAAACACCGCCGCGCGTGGACACGTTAACGGGCAATGGAGACAAATTATCAAAACCATACGCACGCGCCACATCATCCATCACGTCGTGGGGATGTAACACGTCCACGCGAAAGGAAGGACACTCAACCACGAGTTGTTTGGCATTAGACTTGACAACACGATAGAGCATGCGTTCGAGCAATTCCATTGTTTGCGCGGAAGTGAGGGTGGTTCCCAACAATGCGTTGAGAGCATCCAATTCAATCGTCTGCGTTATTTTCCCCAACTCAGGAGTTGTACGTGGAAAATTTTCGGTGGGATATTGCACGTTAACCTGGTAAATTTCCCCATTCATATCGGAAAATAGGTACGCGAGAATATCCAGGATTACCGAAACGGCCGGCCAATAGTGTCCGGAAACTTCCACAAAGAGGTCGCGATCATGAAGAGTCACTTGTCCCACATTGTGTGAATTAATAATGGGGGGCATGGACAAAACAGTCCCCATACTGTCGCGAAACACAGGAAACACGGGCATTTCTTCCAACAAGTGAGCATATTTTTTCCCCGTAGGATGTTCACGCAAAATGTCTCTTCCAGTCAACATTTTTTCTAAACCCAAGGGTTGGAATGAAATCTTCTCCGGAGACTGTGCTTGAAACGTAATGGGCCAATGAATTTTTTTCAAGGGATAAATACCAATCGCAGCCTTTTTTCGTTCACGCGCAAATGTCGCGTGAATCTTTTCCTGCACCCAAATCAACTCATCCAATTTCTCCTGGTTGAGCGAAATATTCTTCACGACCAACGCAGCCGTATAGGGACGCACGCCCGCCACACTCGCGTCAACATTCAACACATACGCGGATTTTTTACGCTCAACGAGTGGAAAACCCTTCACGTGACCCAAATACGCGTTGAGTACCCGTGCCACGCCGGCAGTGGAAACCATGTCGGGACGATCCGCAGTAATATCAATCTTCAACGCATCGGGATTTTTTTCATCCAACTCATGACCCATTTGAAAAAGAGTTTGCTCCAGTTTCTCGATGGTAATGGGCTTCGTCAAATAGTGGTTCAATTTTTCCAAAGAGGTATCAACGTTTACCATGAGAAAATTCCTCCTTTTTCACTAAACCGTGCTTCACACCCGAATACGAACGAATGAAATCCACATCGACGTCGGGACCCATGATTTCCTTAATCGTATTTTTCTCATAGAGCATCATGACAATGCGTTCGAGTCCAAAACCCCACGCAATCACGGGTACATCAATACCAAAAGGGGAAAGACTTTCTTTGCGAAACATTCCCGAATTAATGATTTCAACCCACTTCCCTAGTTGCGGGTTGTACGCCGCCGACTCCATGCTGGGCTCCGTGTAGGGATTATAGGTAGGCTTGAAACGCACTTTAGTAAAGCCCAATTTAGCATAGAACTCTCGAATAATTCCCATCAAGTGACGCAGATTTAATCCTTCTCCCATGACAAACCCTTCGACTTGATGAAACTCAGCTAAGTGAGTGGCATCAATGGCTTCATTTCGAAAAATTCTACCAATCGCAAATTTTTTCTGCGGTTGTTGAGGATGCAGAGCAAACTCACGAAACGTAGTGGCAGTCGTATGCGTGCGCAACAATAATTGTGCCGCGACGCGGGGATCCCACTCATACCCAAAACCTTTCGAACCCGTTTTACCACCGTGCTCATGCAATGCTTTCACCCGTTTAACGAGATCGGGGTTATCCAACACTGCACGCCCCGGAAGATAAAATGTATCCTGCACCTCACGTGCGGGATGATCCTGCGGAATGAACATCGCATCCATGTTCCAAAAGGCACTCTCGACTAATCCGGAAGACATTTCATCAAAGCCCAATTCAACCATGATTTGACGAACATCCCGCATGACATTACGTAAAGGATGAATTCTCCCCGGCCAACGCTCTTCCACGCCCAACGTGACATCATAGGGCTTGAACGAGGCATTTTTCCACGAACCACTCTGCAACAATTGAGGAGTGAGCACCCCAATCTGCGCCGTGGAAGAAGGAATTTTCCCACTATCAAGAAGGGACAATCCTTCCGGGGTAATGCGCACACGCTCAACGGTATGCGTTTTACTCTGAATGAGGCCGCGAGCACTCAACTCCGTAATAACATTCGAGTGCGCGTGAATATCCTCTCCCCGCGAAACAGCTTGCAAGACATGAAACAACGGAGAATGATCCGCAGACTTTTTACCCGCGTCCGTTAAACGAATGAGTGTCTGATTATTTTTACTCTCAAGGGTTATCCAATTGGAACGCTTGGCCAAACCAAACGCAGCCGAGAACGCTTGAGGATTAGTCGAAAAATGACCACGCAACGCGTTCATATCTAACGCATTGTCGCGCAAAACATGACACAAGAGCTGTTCCGGCAAACCATTTGACGAAAGGGCGTCTTCTCCTGATTTAGAGACGAACCACTTCTCTTTTTTTTCACGAGAAACAACAACCAAGGACTTTTCACTCAAATCGCCTAACACACGGCGCACAGCATCCGGGGAAAGGGAAGCTGATTCAGCAATAGAAGAAAGGGAGTGTTCTTTCCCATCACGCAACACGCTCAACAATAATAGGGCGGGGTCAGACATACTAGTATTAGGGGTCGAATGAACGTTTTAAACCCCAATCTGCCAACGCAGGCAAGGTAAACTTGCGAAGAGGAAACGTATTTATGGAGGCAAGCCATGGTTTCCCCATGAAAACCAACCAACTGCCCCTCATCCTAATCATGATAACCACCCTCTTACTTTCAGGATGCGTGAACGAAAACACTACAGGAAACAACCCCACTTCCGGAAATCAAAATATGCCCAGCACGGGTAAGTTTGTGGCAGGAGCCACGTGTGAAATAGATGAAGACTGCGTGTATGCACTAAATGCGTACCCCATTCAAAAATGCATTTCAGCCAATTGCCCACCCCCCGAAGCGGAACAACCCGAACCCGGAAATCCCGCGTATGAGTGGACGGACGCATACCTAGATGAGTGTGTGAACAACACTCAACTGAATGGAACGAATATGCAGGGAGAACCCCTCCAAATTGACAAACGAAACGCAAATTGTGCATGTGAAGCCGTCAATTTACCCGGAACCAGTATCGATGGACAAAAAATCTGCCGGAAAAAAATAGTGGAAACGATTCCGGAAGATAGTGGCATTTAATATCAACGAAAAAAAAGTATACAAAATAAAAAAATAAAAATACTAAAATGAAAAGCAATGATGAGTGAGTGGCCGCGGGTTTATTCCAAACCCAGCAAGGCCATCATCACCAAAATTCCAAGACCAAACGCGAGCAATTGTCCCGCGGACTTTTTCCACGCGACTTTCTTATGGAGTTCGGGAATCAAATCACTCCCCGCAATATACAAAAAAGAACCCGCAGCGAAAGGAACCAACCAGACGGAAAAACCCGTAATCATTTCACCCAAAGCAAAAACTAATACGGTGCCTAAAACGGCTGTGAGAGCGGTGACCAAATTGAGCGTTAAGGCTTCGCGTGTGGAAAAACCACCGTGCAGCAACACTCCGAAATCACCAATCTCTTGAGGAATTTCATGAAAAATAACCGCCAACGTAGTGGCAATACCCGTGGGAATACTGATAACATACGCGGCACCAATGACAATACCATCAATAAAATTATGCACCGCATCCCCCACTAAATTTACCCACGCAAAGGAATGCTTATGGTGCGCGTGCGCATGTGCATGAGGGGAAGCGTGATGATGCAAATGCAACTCTTCCTCATCTTCCTCCGTCTCCGTATAATGACAGTGTCTCCAATGAATAATTTTCTCAACCAGAAACATGACAATAATTCCAGCCAACACAGCCAATGAAACATCCACCCCAAAACCAAGCTCTTCCACCGCTTCCGGGAGCAAATGAATCAACGCATCACCGAACAATGCACCCGCAGCAAACGCGACTACATACACGAGGAAACTCTTCAAGCGCTTTTGATTCAACGAAAGAGTAACCAATCCAATCAACGAAATGAGACTCGCTCCGATAACGGAAAGAAGGGCATACATCAAATTAACATCCATGAGAACAACCTCTTCACAAAAAAGGAACTATTAGTTTTTAAGCACAATGTTAATAACTTTTCTTAGTAATAGAACAAAAATTAAAACGGGAAAAAAAATGAGCGAAATCATCAGCATGTCCATGGACGAAGCCACGCTGCGCGACTTAGATACGTTACAGAAAAGCATGGGTTTTTCAGGAAGAAGTGAAACGATTCGGCAGTGCATTCGCCTCTTTGCCAACGACCAAAAACAAAGCCGTCAACTCCATGGAGAAATAAACGGAGTGCTACTCATTGTACACCCTGACGAGGCAACGGAACACGTCTCAGAGACGCGACATGAATACCAGCACGTCATCAAAACCCAAATCCACAACCACCTCGAAAACCACACTTGTTTAGAGTTATTCATCATCAAGGGAGCCGCTGAAACCGTGAAAAAACTCGCTAATAGCCTGCAAACCAGCAAAAAAGTAAACCTAGTCAAACTCCTCGTGGTGTGAAAAAAACCAACAACCAAAAACAACCTTTATAATAGGAATGAGACGCACAATCCTATAGCAGGCTGCATTGGAACTATTTTTTTCAAAGATAGCCGAGGGCAACCTGCGTTTGGCAAAAGCAAGGTCAGTCCATAGTCGGGTTTTGATCAAACTTTTCTCAAAAGTTTGCGGAGTTGGCAGAGTGGTCTATAGCGGCAGCCTGCTAAGCTGTTCTGGGAAACCAGGCGAGGGTTCGAATCCCTCACTCCGCGCTCTATTTTTTCATGAAGCGTTTCGTAGGTTTAATTCTCACAAACGCATCACGAAAAGGACTCGTTGGTTTTTGTGAGGATAAACGAACTTGTACTGCGGATGAAACACCTGTTCGTGCTTTTAGTGCGCGATTACGTGCAACAATTTCTTCAATATGCTGCACCATGCGGGGATTGTTATGCAACAAGTGTATGAGAGGCATTCCTTTTTGACGCGCTAACAAAAAAATTTGTTCAATCATTTTCTTAGGAATGTCTTTTCCTCGTTCTTCTTTTCGAACAAAATATTCTAACGTAGTCAAATATTCCCGATTACGTGAACGAGGAAAATAACTATACCACACATACCCAACAGGCTTTTTCCCGCGATAAACGAGCAAAAAGCCATAACCAATAGCAGCAAGTTCAGCAAAACGCTTTTGAGAAAGGACAGATTTTGGATATTGTAAACGCCACAACGAATTCAAATCGTGGTAAAGGGAAGTATCACTCCGATCCCACACCGCGTAACGCAATGGAAGCACATGCTTGAGAGCAGGAGTCGTTGATTCACTCATGAGTGTTCCTCCAACAAGCTCGGACACAATCGTTCCACTATTTTCCGACGCTCAACCTCGCTCAAAAAAGGCCACGCAGCAATTTCACTCGTTGAACGTCCGCAGCCCGTGCAAATATCCTTGTCGAGGATACAAATAGCATTGCACGGGGATGGAACTGAAGACATGAGAAAATAATGGAGCGGGAATTAATATTCATGATTGATAACTAAAGTTGCCAATCCACGTGTTCCTCGCGATGAACAAACAAGTAAATGATATGCACCCACGAAAGGATGAGAGGAACCACGAGCACGGAGAAAGTGGGACCTACTAAGGTAACTTGATTATTCACCACCACATTCGCGGGAACAAATAATGCAATCTGCGCAACGGCCCCCGACGTGGGTTGAATGAATTGAGTCGCGTTAAGCACTTGAATGATGGGAAACACCGGTGAGAGCGTGGTGAACATGACAAGCATGCTTAGCGCGAGAATGGATACGCTGAACGCAGAGCCGTGAACGTATGCATTACCCAATCCTGGAATGAGGATATTGGAGAAAATAGTAATGAGAATAGAACGCTTCTGCTTGACGTGGGATTCCTTTACTTGTCCCTTCAACCAGCGAAGGTCTTTGGAAATCTTCGCGAGCTTTTCCCCGCGTGCAAGGGGAAGAACTTTTTCACGAATGGAATGTGAAACACCATGAATATCAAAATCCTCCGCGTCAAATGTTTGAGTGGTTTTTTCACGGAAACGCTTTTTGGTTTTGGACATGCATGGAGAAATGGAGTGTGCTATATAAAGATTAGAGAATGAGCAATAATGAATTTTCAACGAGAAAAAATTTTTGCGAGAAAAAAGTAGTCATCTGGGTTCTCGCAACGCGAGGACCCTAATTCCGGTGCAGCCGATCGGAAGCGGCTATGCAAAACGAGGCCGGGAAAACAACTTGCGTCCCGCAAAAACGTTTATCTCTCATTGGATAGAAATAGATTCTATCTAATTACTGCATTGTGTTTTTCTGCTCCATATAGCAATCGCGGCAGTAAACGGGTCTTCCGGCTTTAGGCTGGAAAGGGACCTTGGTTTGGGTTCCGCACTTACTACATGTTGCGTCAAACATTTGGCGAGGACCTTGTGAAAAGCCACCGCGTTCTTGAAACGCCATGCGTTGTGTTCTCCTGGTATACTATATTGAACCTTTTGAGGGGCTCAATATACTCATACCATGGCCAAGGCATTATAAACCCCCCTCCGGGAAAACGCCAAAAACAGGCTATTAGACGAGGATTTTGATGAATTATAAACGTGGGTAAAATGCCCCTATTTTGGGTTTAACACACGTAAAAGTCAAAAGTGGGGCACGCGGTGGGCGGGGCAACCGGCTTACAGTTCTTTTTGGCCCAGGAGTCCATTCCCGCATTGTTGAAGGCATTGGCACTGAATCCCGAACAATCCAAATTCTTGGCTTGCTCACGGGCTTTTTCAGCTTCTTTTTTTTCTAATTCATTTGTAATCGTGCCTGAACAGCATTTACAATACTTTTGATTGGAAGATTGATTATCGCATACACACTTGTAGGGGTTGTATTGTTTTCCATCCCCTTGAGCAACGGCCTCACACGCGGTTTTAGGATTTCCAAAATCTTTATCACCAATTCTATTTTTGGCGGTGCACATGACATACTTCATACAATCATCATTAATTTTGGTTCCACCCCCTTCCGCATAACCCATACACGCTAAACATTTCTTTTCATCTGTGCCACAGGGGTTCTTGTTTTCTTCACAAACACAGTTTCCAGTTAAGGAACCGTCCGCTGCCAACTCGTAATCGCAACACGAGCCTGCACCGCATGTCGTCTTGTTGGCACAACCATCTTTTCCCGCATTTTTGGCTGCGTAATCCACTGTTCCACATGCAGTGGGTGTTTCCCCACCCGGAGGATCTTCTCCTCCCGAGAGGACAAAAGAAGTAGCATTACCCGATGTCGAAGGAACGGCAGAATTCACTAGTGAGAGCGCCACGCCAGTAATGAGAAATAAAGTAATAATCACTGCACTACGGTCATTCAACATGCATGAAGAAAATTCATCGCAGAATAAATACATTTGTTTACGTGCGAAGGATTTTAGCCTGATAAAGGGTGGCCACCAATTGAATGCTCCCCATGAGGACAAAGAGGGCGGTGAATGAGAGATAAGTGACAATGTATCCCCCCACGATCATCGCCGCGGCCGTGGCAATCTTGGCCTGCCCGGTTACAAGTCCCCATTCTCTGCCAGAGGATTTTTTGGTCTCGTATTGAGAAAACAACGAATACCACGTGGGAGAGGCCATGGCGGCGGCTAAACCCATGAATGCTTCCGCAATGAATAATTGCATTGGATTTGAAACGAAAATATATCCAAACAAAACAAGGGTGTTTAACGCATAACCAAGCACGAGAATTTTTTCTCTGGAATGCTTGTCCGACAAGCGGCCAATGAACACATTCGCTAAGCCGGAAACAATTAGAAAAATGGCCCACGCAAAGGAAATATCCAAAATATTTCCCCCGACTTGGCCGGCAAATACGGCGAGCAAGGGACCAAACAACCCCTCGGCGAGATACCACAAATTGGAGGAAACTAACAAGATACGCGCGCGGGGGTTCATGGATATGGTGAGTAACAGTAAAATAAAAACTAGCCGTTGGAAGTGGTTATTGTTGTGTCTTAGTCATAGCGTCGTTAAAAAAATGCGCGGCAAGCATACCTGTATGAAGGTAGATAGGATAACCGTTTTTACGTGAGTCCATACAAAAAAAAAATATCATCCCATGCTTTATGCAATTTTTCGTAACGAAACGTAATTTTTTCAAGTACTCGACGAGAGATAAGCACACAACCCAAGCCACAATACATTACTTCGGCTACTCGCGTTGGAAAAAGAAAATCAATCCCTATTGGTTGTAAAATTAAATTTTTTTCGGATACAGGATTCGTGGTCTCAGCTGCAATGCCCGCCATAAAAACATATTTTTTATCCATCGGAGTAAACTTTTTAGTAAAATATACTCCACTCACAACATCTTTTTTACTTTCTAATAACTCCTCGATAATATTATTGGGCGGCACCACATCCTGCTCCAATGAAAAAAAATAATCATAATTCTCATTCAAAACAATTGAACGAATAATATTTCGACCATTAACAACGCGATCACGAGCGTATTCAGAAATGTATCCTGAATGCACCACCCTAAACGATCTTCCAGGGTGTTTTTTTTCCCAATCAGCAGCATAATCCTTCAAACGATTTGCATAAGATGGAGAAGAAGAATTGTCTTCAATAATAACGTCAAAATTAGGGTAAGATAGTTTCGAAATTCCGCGCAGAAACTCATCCAAGGAATCTGCCTTCAAATCACAGGTTGGGCAACCAACTAGTATTCGGGGAAAATGCATAAATACCTCAGTTCGATTTGAAAGGGATGACCTTATACTAAAGGGATGCAGGAGACAGGATTCGAACCTGCGAAGACACTAAGTCACCAGATCTTGAGTCTGGCCCCTTTGACCGCTTGGGTACTCCTGCAGCGGTATACGAAAAACCCAGAAAATGTATTATAAACGTGCCCCAAACGGCTAATTAGAAGAGTGGGCGTCCAACCAATCCAAGAGCGTTTTACTCAGAGAAGGGTTGCGCGCCAGCATGTCCGTTCCGTGGCCGGCGTTCTGTAAAATGAGAAGTTTTTTGTCTTTAATTTTAGATGAATCAAAAATTCGTTGAGAGGACTCATTTGAGTATTGGTCTTCGCTGCTCGCGATAACAAAAAATGGAACTGTGTTTTTCTTGGACGCAGAATTAGTATCAATCCCCTTGTAGTTCTCTCCCGGAGAAAGCAGGATGAGACCGGAAGCAGACGAATCCAACACGCCATAATTCAATGCGGCATTAGCACCAATGCTCGCCCCCACGACCAAAATGGTTTCCGCTCCTAAGAATTGACGCGCGGACAAAATATCCCCGGCAATTTTTCCAAAATCGCTTTCAGAAAAATTAGTAAACGAAATGCGCGTGTTTCCACTCACAACGGATTCACCAAAACCCCGAACATCAAATGATAACACAGTGTATCCTCGCTTGAATGCTTCCTGGGCGAAGGAATCATACGTGTGTCTATCGCGCGCAAACTGGTGAACTAAAACTAATGGGGGCTTCTGCGTTGTTTTCGTTTCCCAGAGCGTGCCCACTAACGTGATTCCATCTTCGGTTTGAAATGAAACAATTTTTCCAGACATGACATCATCCTCGATTATTTTTGAATTAGCATTGGAACTAATGCAACCTGAAAATAAAAAGAGCAAGGATGCGAAAACCAAAAAAATAATGAATGGACGACTCATTTTATTTCTCCATTAATGCATCAACACAGGAATAGGTTTTTCCAATAGGGTATTCATTCCAATCATTCCCCCCGCGAGGCTTTGCGCGTGAATGAATCCAAGATTGCGCAACGAATGAGTAACGCGCATGCTTCTCCCGCCCGAACGGCAAACAATAATCATTTTTTGTTCTTTTGGAAAACGTGAAAAATATTCAGGAGTCATGCGAGACATGGGAATGTGCTGAACCCCCGCGAGGTGGCCATAATCCCATTCTTCATCCTCACGAATGTCAATCCAAATGACGGAAGAATTGGATAAAGTGGACTTGGCTTCTTTGGGGTGGATTTCAAGAGGGGTGTTCATACCACATTCTCCCCCCGCATTGGATAAAAACACATCTTTCGAAAAGAGGGTTAAAAACACCAAAAAACACGGGAAATAAATGGACTCACTCGAAAAACGACGCCAAACATGGAAAAACATCCAACCCATTTTGAAAAAAACATATCCCGCGCCCAAAATTGGATTGGAGGGATGGAAAAACCCCCTTGAATTGGCCATTTCAACGATACTTTCGGCACAGTGCACGGATGCGCGCGTGAACCTTGTAACACAAAAATTATTCAAAAAATACACGCGAGCGGAAGATTATTTGAACGTGAAACCCGCAGAATTGGAAAAAGATATTCACTCAACCGGTTTTTACAAAAACAAAACCAAAAACATTCGAGGATTTTGCGAACACGTTTTGCGGGAACATAAAGGAAAAGTTCCTAACACCATGGAAGAACTCGTGCACATGCCGGGAGTGGGGCGAAAGACGGCTAATATTATTCTCGCTAATGCCTTTGGAAAAAATGAAGGAATTGCCGTAGACACGCATGTGTTTCGCGTCACGCATCGATTGGGTTTAACGAGCGGAAAAAATCCGGTGAAGAGTGAGAAAGAACTGATGGAAATCGTTTCACGGAAAGATTGGAGCGTGTTCACGGATTACATTATTTGGCACGGGAGAAAAATATGCGATGCGCGAACACCCAAATGTTCAAATTGTCCGCTGTTGAAATATTGTCCGCGGATTGGATTGAAAAAATAATCTGGCAAATCAAAACCTTAATTAAGCTCCTTTTTTTGAATACACTATGAGTGAAAAACCACGCCCACGAAATATAAGTGGCAAAAGGTTGCAAGCACGAGTTTTCGCTCCGGCTACATTCTCTCGACTTGAACGAGTCAAGAATTGGGCTCGCACACGCTGGAGAAAAATTGCAATAGCCGGCGGAATTTTTTTACTTGCGGTTGGAATGCATGGAGCGTATCGGTATCAGCGCTACCGCACTCAACCGTGGGTTGAAGTAGCGTTGATGGGGCATCAAGACGAATACGATGGGAGAGTAGTGGTCAAAAAACTAAGAGAATTACAATCCAAAGAAAAAGTTTCAGTTATTGCATTAGAGCTAATGAATTCTACAGAGAACGAAAACCGAGAAACGATTCACCGATTTGAAAAAATGCGGGTACAATTTGATCAATGGAGAGCAAAAAATCACCCTGACCCCCAAACACTTGAACGTGAAGCACGAAACGCCGCGCGATCACAAACTGGCACCCCTGTCTTCATTCCACTCTACGCGGAAGCACTCATCCAACGGCTACCCATACGTTTTCTGGAAAGCATTTCATCAAAAGAACTAGAAAGAGCTAAAAAAAGAGAAACAGTAATTGACCAACTTTTTCAGCAGGCAGCTAATGCTCCCACTCTCAAGGAGTCCCAAGCCCGAATGATTCGCTTTTATGAGATTTTGGATCAAGAAACGGCCGAACGAAACCAAGAAATGAGAGAAGAATTGGCAAAAATTCGTAATGAATTCCGAAACAAAGGAACAGTCTTCGCTGCAACAGGGCTTGCTCATTTCGAATTTCCACCAAAATATCGCACACGTGTTGTAGATGCGTTCGAAGAAGGAAAAATCATGCTATCGGATCCGCGAGCGAATTATCATGTAGCCCCCTCCCTGCGTGCCGCGCGGGAAATCGTGGGTTCGTACCTTCAAACTGCACTGGTAAATAACCCCAATCAGAGGGAGAGATTACGCCCCGCCTATGAAATGGCGAAGGGGTTTACACTAGAAGATTTTAGCGAATTGGATCGCAGAATTGGAAATATGAATCCAAATAAACGATTGCCAGCGGTTATTGAAATCCTCATAGAATGGGCAAACAAACGCTAAACTAATTAAGCACGAATTCGCAGAAAGAGCATGAAGAACAAAGAAATCGCAGCCATATTCTATGAGATGGCCGACTTACTGGATATTTTAGGAGTGGAATGGAAACCCCTCGCGTTCCGCAAAGCCGCACGCGTAATTGAAAGCGAACCCGAGGATGTAGAGAAAATTTTCCGCAAGAGCGGAGAGAAAGGATTGAAAGAATTAGAAGGAGTGGGGGATGCGATTGCCAAAAAGATTGGAGAGTTTATTGAAACGGGAAAAGTGAAGGAACATGAGGAATTGAAGAAACAAATCCCAGACGGCGTTGAGAGTATGCTCAAAATTCCGGGGTTAGGACCCAAAAAAGTGGCGCGATTGTTTAAGGAATTGAAAATTGACTCGCTGGAAAAGTTGGAAAAACTGGCAAAAGCAGAGAAGATTAGAAAATTATCTGGTTTTGGGGAAAAAAGCGAAGAAGATATTCTCATGGGACTCGAATTAGTGAAAAAAGGAACCGAACGAAAATTATTGGGAATTATTTTACCCTATGCAGAGGAAATTGTGAATGAAATACGAAAACTCCCCCACGTTGAGCGCGCAGAAGTAGCGGGAAGTTTGAGAAGAATGCGTGAAACCGTGAAAGATATGGATATGCTCGTATTCACGCGCACGCCGGGAGTGGTGAGCAAGGCCGTGCAAAAATTGAGCGAAGTAGAAAAAGTCGAGCGCGCGGGCGACACATTAGTATCAGTGAGATTAAAGAATGGCATTTCAGCCGATGTGCGGATGCTCGCACCGGATTTATATGGTTCAGGATTAGTGCATTTCACGGGAAGCAAAGAACATGGAATTGCCCTGCGAAATCGCGCTATCAAAATGGGAATGAAATTTAGCGAGTATGGGTTGGTGAAAGGAAAAAAGATTGTGGCAAGCAAAAGTGAAAAAGACGTGTACGCGGCGCTGGGATTGCAAGAAGTTCCCCCAGAGATGCGTGAAAATGAGGGAGAAATTGAATTAGCCGAGAAAAAGAAACTCCCGGAGATAGTGGGGTATGATGATATTCGAGGGGATTTGCACACGCATACAGTATGGAGCGATGGCGCTCACACCACGGAGCAAATGGTCTCGCGCGCAGTGGAGTTGGGATATGAATACTACGCGATTACCGACCACTCAAAGAGTGATGTAGTGGCGAATGGACTAAATGAAAAGCGCGTAAAGGAACACATGATGGAGATTGACAAACTCCAGAAAAAATTTCCCCAAATTACATTGTTGAAAGGAAGCGAAGTGGCTATTCTTACCAATGGAGAAATGGATTATTCGAATAAGGTGTTGAAGGAATTGGACATCGTAATTGCGAGTATTCATTCGGGATTCAAAAATGATGAAAAAAAGATGACCGCACGAATGGTGGGGGCGCTGGAAAATGAACACGTAACATTCATCGCCCACCCGACAGGGAGGCTCATCAACCAGCGCAACCCCTACGCGTTAAACACGGAGAAAATAATGGATGCAGCTCAACGGACCGGCAAGGCGTTTGAAATTAACGCATTCCCCTCACGACTGGATTTTGACGCAAAAAATGTTCATTCATGCGTAGAGAGAAAAATTCCACTCGTGATCAACACAGACGCCCACTCCGTGCAGAATTTGGATTTCATGAAATTTGGAATAGGGCAAGCGAGAAGAGGATGGGCCACCAAAAAAGATATTTTGAACGCACAACCCCTCCAGAAGTGGTTGAAAAAATAATCTTTTTGAAAAAAAAATCCATTCCACCGAAAATAAGGAGAATAATTTCAATCTGAAGGGTAGATGAGACAAATATTCCAAGAATTTACTATGTAGCAGGGCCGAAAAAGAACCTTTATAAGTGCATTTAGGTGGTTTATGAGTTCCATTAAAAATTAAAAAAAAAGTGCCCGCTCCCAGGTGAAAAAAATGTTATCCGTTCCTACCGTACAAGTATTTCATGAAAATTTAAGTCAGTTATGTCATGAATTGCACGATAAATTACGCACCAGCGAACACCCCGCTGTTGACCAAAAAGTGGAATTAGCGGTAAAAGCACTGGAAGAATTATTACTCGCACAACGATTTACTCCCGCACAGGAAAAAACACTCCTCAAAATTGACACGATTTCGCAACACGTTCCATTGACGCAGGAAGCGTATGCTTATTATGAAAAAGACGTGGCAAAAACGATTGCGCAGGGCATAATCGAGCAACGAGACCAGTCACTCATTCTTAGCCATTCTAATGTGAAACGGAAATACTATCAAGCCGTGAAAGAAGCACACTTTACGAACATGAAAGCCCACACGAATGTATTAGCTATTGGAAATGGCCCCCTGCCCATTTCACCCATCGTATATGCCACGAAAACAGGAGCACGAATTACGATAGTAGAAACGGAAGCTCGCGACCAAAATGAAGCCGTACAAACAATTACCGCCATGGGTTTATCCAAAAAAATTAATTTCATTGGAACACAACAAATTAACACCCATGCAAAAAAAGCAGATATCGTGCTGCTCTCAGGAAGCATCACCAATAAACGAAAAATATTGGAAGAACTCGTAAACGTGGTTAACCCAGGAACAGTCATGCTCTGCCGCACCGCTACGGGATTACGTTCACTCCTGCGCGAACACGTTTCACTGGCACGCTTGCCTGAATACACAAAAATTGGAATGATTCATCCCAGCAAAAATGGAATCGAAAGCACAGCAGTACTACTACGATAAAAAAAAGTGCAAAAAATCGCAACTCATCAAAAATCACCCAATCTTTTTTGCTTGGGAGGAGATGCAAAACCACTGACACGGATGCCTATTCTGCGCCAGCGCAAAAGAGGATTTTCGAAGAATAATTGAAAAAGAGATTCGATTTCGCCCACAAATTGTTCACTCACCACAAGAGGAACGGTAAAAGACTTAGATTTGGAAAACGTTCCCTGTTGAGAGGTAATTCCCGAAACCCCTATTTGTGTAAAAAAATTTCCTTTACCAGCCGTTTCGTTCCATAAATCATCCGCGTGCGTGCGAACAACATGCACTATTTCTTCCCAAGAGGATGCATCATGCACCAGCGTCCACATGCGAGAGTGTTGTTTTTGTTCACGCTCCGGTTGGAGGGGAGACTCATCAATACCACGCGAGGAGGCAAACAACCATTGTCCGCGGGCTTGACCAAAACGCTTGATTAAATCACTCAAACTCTGTACGCGCAAATCAGCAATTGAATGAATATTCATTTCACGCAACACGCTTTCCGTCTGAGGACCCACCCCCATGAGTTTGGAAACGGGCAGTGGATCGAGGAATGATTGAATATTTTCACGCACAACGAGAGTAAAACCATTAGGCTTTTGAAAATCAGAAGCAATCTTGGCCACGAGCTTATTGCAGGATAAACCAATTGAACAACCCAAACCAAAATCTTTCTTTATTTCCAGCTGAAACAAACGGAGCTTTTGAGCAGCATCATCCAGTGAACGAGATTTAGTGGAAACATCAGCGTATGCTTCATCAATGCTCGCCATTTCCACCACATTCGCCAGTGCATACAGGCGAGTAAAGATTTGTTCGGAAATTTCAGCATATTTTTCGTGCTGAACCGGAAGAAAATGAGCTTGCGGACAAAGCGATTGGGCTTGAACAATGGGCATCCCCGCACGCACTCCCAACAGACGGGCATCATACGTGGCAGAGGAAACCACCCCCGCACTAGGAGAGCGGCCGGAGAAAACACAAACCACAATGGGTTCATTCTTCCATTCGGGATGGAGGGTCTGCTCCACACTCGCAAAAAAAGCATTCATGTCAATGTGTGCAATCAAGCGGGAGCGAGCAGGAACCAAGGAACCAGTCATGTATACATTGGAGGAGACGGACGGTATTTTAAGACAAAATTAATGAAAGATGGTCAACACGAAGGGGTTGGTGAAGCATGGTACAAGAACTCACGGACATCACATTTAACACGGAAGTCATTCAGGGAAAGAAAGCATATATTATTGATTTTTGGGCCGCGTGGTGCGGACCCTGCAAGATGCTCGCCCCCATTTTTGAAGAAGTAGAAAAAGACTACAAAGGAAAACTACACTTTGCAAAATTAAACATTGACCAGTATGAATCCCTCGCCCGCGAGTATGAAATCATGAGCATCCCCTGCTTAGTGGTTTTCGCTAAAGGAAAAGAAGTGGAACGCATTGTGGGATTAATGCCCAAAGCCGAATTGAAGAAACAAATTGATGCGGCGCTCAAAAAAATATGAGCGTCACTTTTTCTTTTTTACACGAACACGATTTTTAATCACTAATTTTGATGAATTATTTTTAGCCAAATTAGGGTACGGAGACACTTTTTTCTTCCGCACGCGATCGGGAACAATTTTAACACGATGAACTAAAATCCGGGGAAACCACTTTGCCCATTGAAGCATCATTCTAATAATGGTGCGAAAAGGAGGAATCTTTCCGGAACGATTATACCAATACAATGCAACCGACAAAAAATACAAAATCAAAAAAATAATAATTCCGCGAACGAACGTCCAAAACAAGAGAGACAAATCCATGGACCAAGCACCAATCATAGGAAATTCAAAATAAAACGGGAATATAAAACCCCATTCTAGAAAGAAACGTTCACGTTAGCCTAATGGAACGCTCAACCAGGAACCAATCAAATAACCAATGAGCGCAGCGCCAATACCAATCAACGCTAATTCCAAACCCGAGCGCCACCACGCAACTTTCGTATAACGGCCCTTCCACGCGCCAGCAATAAATAATATCACCAGCGAAAAAGGAACCGTGATGAGGTTTGCTTCAGCAACGCTCATGAAAAAATAAGGAATAATAGGAAAAACAGCCCCAATGAGCGCAGCGATGGTAACAACAATAGCAGATTGCAGCGGAGACTCCACCGGTTTTTCGAGTTTCAACTCTTCTTCCATCATGACGTTTAACCAGCGCTCATGATCACCCGTCAAGGTGTCGACTATTTTCTCCAACAATTCTCCACGAAAACCTTTCTTGCGATAAATCGTACGCACTTCCTCGCGCTCAACGCGGGGAAACTCCTGAATTTCCTGCTTCTCGCGCGCGCGTTCACGCGCATAAAACTCAAGAGTGGCTTTGGAAGAAGTATAGGCAACGGCACCCATGGAAATTCCTTCCGCAAACATGGCCGCGAGACCAGCCACAATCACAATCCGCGAATCACTCGTCGCGGTCGCCACACCCAACACGAGGCCGAGTACGTTAACTAAACCATCTTGTCCGCCTAAAATTAAATCGCGCAGCCATTCGCCGCGACCATTATTCATTTCACGATGCGTCTTCCGGGGACGTTGCATAATGGAAAAGAAAAAAATGGACTATATAATACAAGCGATAATTACGCCGCATCCGGAGGAGTTAACTCACCAGCATCCTCTTTGGGGGGAAATACATTCACGAGGATTTCACCAAATAATACTTCCTGCCACGCGGAAACTTGCTGCTGGTTAATCAAAAAAAGCAATGCCAAAAAACACTCGACCACGGAATTAGTTTCTCTACCACGCATCATCGTGGAAAAACGAGCCAGTCCGGTTTCATCCGCGTGGGAGCGTGCCAGTTCAAGCACTTCTTTCATTTTTTCTTCCATGTTTAGTCCTGCAAAAGGAAGATTAAACACGGGCCGCTCACGACCATCTCGTTCACGTAAGACTTTGGACTTGGTTTTATCAAGAATCTCCTCAATACTTTGAACGAGTTGATCCAAACTCACCTTTCCTTCACGCACGAGGTTGGGAGAAATCAACTCAGGCATCATTCCCCCTAACAATTCTTCTTCCGTCATGAGGGATTTGATGCGCAGCTCTTCATCTTCTTCCAAGGAAGGAAGGCGAAGGGAGCGGGCCTTAAATTTTAACAAAATAGCACTGGCAAGAATGGCATTCGCGGGCAGACGCAAATCCGTGGAATTAAGCGAGCGAATTTTTTCCAAGTATTTCTCCGCGAGAATTTTCACATCAATGTTCCAGGGGTCCATGCGCTCACTCTTAACAAGTGAAATGAGAATGGTTTTCCACGCGGGTTGTTCAATCAAACCAACTAAATCATCGTGCGTGGAAACATTCACGTTCGTGTCAATCTGCTCCACGGAAGAATAATCATCATCCGAATCAAACGTACTTGACGAATGGGATTTGCGCTTCTTGATAATCTTCTGAATAGGCATAGCATGAATGAGGACAAATAGGCAATATAACCTTAATAGTGGAAACCAACAGGGAAAGGGGGGTGTTTTTATTCCCCAAATTTTTGGGATACAACGGAATTGGCACCTATGAATCGCGTCCCCACAGGAATACCCGGATTTGACGAACTTGTACAGGGAGGCATCCCCGAAGGAGCATCCGTACTCGTGGGCGGGGGACCAGGTGCAGGGAAAACTATTTTTGCAATGCAATATATTTACGAGGGAGCACGCTCCTACAATGACCCGGGATTGTATGTCACACTCGAAACGGGATTGAAAGATATAACGTGGAACATGCAATCGTTTGCATGGGACATTAAAACGTTACAAGACAAGAACATGATGAAAATATATCGATTAAATTTTGGCAACACACGCAACCCGGAACAAGTCCAAGAACAAGTCGAAAAAGAATTGGCCATTATTACAAAGATGGTGGATGCGATTGATGCTAAAAGACTCGTGATTGACTCAGTAACATCATTTGGAGTATGGATGTCCGAACAAGGAGCATTAAGACATTTACTTTTTGAGTTTGTGAACCGATTAAAAGAAACAGGATGCACCACCATTCTCACGAGTGAAATTCCCGGAGAAGACCGAAACAAATTTTCCGCATTTGGAGTCGAAGAATTTGTCGTGGACGGAGTAGTGGCACTCTATTTTACGCCACCAAATAGGAGCATTTTTGTACGAAAACTAAGAGGAACCAATCATTCCAAGGCCGTGCACGCGTTTGATATCGTTGAGAACGGAATTGAAGTCCGCCCCAAAGATGAAATACTATGGGGAGCATTGCGGCAATAGGAACGAACACTCCGCCGCGCATTATGTATCTTCTTCCTCATTTTTTAGCAAGCTATAAATAGAGAATGGTTAGTCATCCATGTATCAATCAGTAGAGGAGGAAAAATATATGGACAAAAAAATAATTTTAGGAATAATGGGTTTGTTGGTATTGATTGGAGCAACCATGGTTTCGGGTTCACCCACGGGAAGGCCCCACTATTTGGTGACGAATATGGATGATAATTCATCCTATTGGTTCACCATCCTGGTTTCGGCTAACACATCCCAGTGCAATGATACAGACAATGGTGCCAAACCATTTTCTATCGGAACCATCACGGCACACACGGTTAACCCGGTCAGCCACCGAATGCTGACAGACTATAATGGAACAGGCGGAAAAATCCGCGAATTCGTTTGTGGCAACGACATTTATCCATCGGGCATTCCATTCTACACATTCACGAAAGCCTATTTGATGGAATGGGACCCTAATTATCAAGCACCTTAATGAATTACATGAATGGGCGAAGCCTATGGCTTCGCTCACCCATTTTTTTTTACCCCAATTTAGTAAGCCATTTACTTAACTAAACGTTCAACCAGTGGACGAATGACTTTAATCACATCCAAGTGAATTTGATCAATGGATTGATTAGCATTAATCACGTGAAACGTTTCCTTAGGCAAAAGAGCGGGTAGTTTGATATAATTCGCACGAACTTTCTCCAAAAAAGCAGTCTTTTCGAACGCATCCATTTCCTTGCCGGATTTATTCATACGTTCCACGCACGTTTCAGGAGTAGCGTTGAAAATAAGCACCATGTCCGGAATAGGAAACGAATCATTTTCATCAATAGCATGCGCCATCGGAATCCCCTGCGCGGCCTGATAAGCAATCGTAGAATACTTGTATCGATCGCAAATCACCACCGCATTTTTGTTGAGCGAAGGAGTAATGATTTTGTCCACATGCTCTTCGCGATCTAATACAAACAATTCCAACAAACGCTCTTTGGATGCCGCCGCGGGATTGGAATTCTTCAAACTTAAACGCTCATGAATTTCTTTCGTAAACGTTGATTGACTAGGTTCGCGGGTTAATACAATGGAATCCACTTTTTTATAGGTAGAAAAAATCCAATCCACGAGCTTACTGACTTGCGTGGTTTTGCCACAACCATCAATTCCCTCAAAAACGATAAATAGTCCTTTTTCAGCCATGAAAATACCTCATTAGTTGAGTAATGATACTACACGTGACACGCGTTTAAAGACAACGGTCGGTGAGCCAACGCCATTGACACGAAAAACAGGATAATACTTGGATGCCTCATCCATGACTGGAAACGTTTCTTCATAAAATACCCGAAAGCGATCGCGAATAACAGCCGGATTATCATCCGTGCGCAAAACGAGCTTTTCACCATCCGCGTTGCAAAAACCCTTCTTCCGCGGGGATACATTTTTTCCATAAATACGCTGGCAGCGCGGGCATTGCTTTCGCTCTTTCAAACGAGCAATAACCTCGGAGTCGGGAACATCAATGAAAATGAATGCATCAATATCTCGTTTTAACAAGCGAAGGATGCTGCGCGCGCCACGGAACTGCTTAACATTGCGAGGAAATCCATCAAAAATAATATTCTTTTTCTTCAACGAAGAAAGATGCTCGTGCAACACCGCATACGCGACCTTATTACGCACTAATTTTCCTGCGCGAAGAAAACGATCCACCTCTTGAGAGTATTTTCCCATTCGTTGAACGTGCTCTCGCAATGCCTGCCCCATCGAAAAAGAAACCCAGCCCTTTCGTGAAAATAATTGAGCAATGGTTCCTTTCCCACTTCCGTGAGGGCCAATGAAAACGAGTATCATAACAGTTATTTTTTCCCGCGCTTATTAAAGGAAACCTTAATTCCAACGCAGACTTGCCACTTGCTCGAAGAAAAATCACTGACTTTACGAACGAATAAAAGTTTGAAAGGAATTTTTTTTCCTAAAACACGCATTATTTTTTCACGCGCCTCCAATTCAGGAGAATGATTGGAGACGAAGGTGTAGCAATGAATCAACCCCCCCTTTTTGGAGAGCCAATGAATAGCTGTGGGAAGAAAATCAATCGCATTCTCAGGAGCAGGCATCACGACGTGGTCGCACTCTCTGCGGGGGAGTATTTTTTCAATATCCCCGTGAATGGATTCCACCATCGAAGAAACGTGGTTGCGGATAATGTTTTCCTGAACATATTTTTCAGCAGATGGATTCCATTCAATCGAGTAGACTTTCCTAGGTTGAGCGTGCTTAGCCATTTGGATGGCATAGGGACCCACTCCCCCAAAGAATACCGCGACCGTTTGTCCTTTTTTGACGAAAGAAGTAACGCGCTGACGCTCCGTGGATAATCGCGGGTTGAAAAACACTTTTCCCACGTCCACATGAAACGTGCACCCCCATTCCGTGTATATTGTTTCGGGATTTTTTTGACCAGCCAACCATTTTATTTTTTCCACGCGAAATTTTCCAGAATGAATACCCACTTTTTCATAGACCTTTTTCACGCGCGGATTGCACGCTAAAAGAATGTTACCGATAAGAGTGCGTTTACGTTGCAAAACATCCGGAATTTCGATTAACGCAAGGTCACCCAGCACGTCAAACGAATATATGGCACGGGCTTGCTCGGCGGGGGATAATTTACTCTTTAATGCGTCGCGGAATGAAAGAGGCTTGTCCAATATTGTGCTCGTATTTTTGGGTTGAGCGGAGGAGCGGCGCATGCAGGAAGTGGAACGCAGGACCTTAAAAGAACCATTCTCCCTCTCTAACGAATGGACCCTGCGTCAGCATTCGTGGATGAATTTTTCATTCAACCCATTGTCAACCCGGCCGTGCCCGGATACAATATCGTAAACACGCTCACGTATGGGATTATTCTCCTCGGACTCACATTTTATGTGATTTATCCCGCGCTCAAAAAAAGAGGATTCATTTTTGACTGGGCCTTTCTGCAAACACTCATTCCGTATATCATCTTCGCTACTTCCTTGCGTGTGCTGGAAGACCAGCGCATACTAACACGGAGCGCCAATCCCCTTGATGCAGGATTTTACATTTTTACTCCCGGAATTTGGTTCCTCACATTCGCACTCGTCATCATTGGATTAATCATCGGAAAAAAAATAGGAAAAGGACATGTTGCGCGTGAAAAAAAAATAAGCATGATGATAGGAATCATCCTCGCACTACCGCTCGTGTTGTTTAACGTGTTGAACGCACACGAAATAGGAGCTGCCGTAGTAGTGGTTGCCGGAACGGGAATCATTTCCACTATCGTGTTTTGGCTCGGAAAAAAATACGCATGGGAGTTTATCCAAAACCCACTCGCTAAGACTGCTTTCATCGGACAAATGCTCGACATGACCGCTACATTTGTAGCACTCGAATTCCTCTCGTGTGGAGAACAGCACGTGATTCCACGCCTCTTATTTGGAGCATTCGGCAATGAATCCTTTTTCGTGGTCAAAATTCCTCTTATTTTAGGAGTGCTTTTCTTATTGGATAAGGAATACG
Organism: Candidatus Iainarchaeum sp.; assembly: GCA_016867455.1. Taxonomy (GTDB): domain Archaea; phylum Iainarchaeota; class Iainarchaeia; order Iainarchaeales; family VGJJ01; genus VGJJ01. The sequence continues at coordinate 35,560 of VGJJ01000005.1, forward strand.
CTCGCGGAAAGGAACCGGATGAAAAATTACTAGGATTCATCCTCTTATTCATCAGCATTCTCGGCCTTGCAACCGGGGGAAGGGACCTTTTCACCATCCTCGTGGGGACGTGCAGTCCGTAAGGAAAAAAGACCCACTCCCGAAAGGACACCATCGTATTAAATGCCCAAAGGAATAGTGGAAAGATATGCTCTACCTCATCGGCTTAGGACTCAACGCCAATCAACTCACGCTCGAAGCATTGCACACGATTCAACAGTGTAGTGAAGTCTACGTGGAAAACTACACGTCAAAATATTCCCAGGGAGAAATTACAGCATTGGAAAAAATAATTGCCAAAAAAATCATTCCCCTCAACCGAAAAGGAGTCGAAGAGGACGCGGACATCTTGATAGAAAAAGCCGCGCACGCAACGATAGGATTACTCATTTTCGGAAACCCACTCACCGCAACCACACACATTTCACTCATTGAAGAATGTGTGGAGAAAAAAATTAATTACAAAATCATCCCCGGAATATCCATCTTCAATTACCGCGGTGTGTGCGGGTTGGACGAATACAAGTTCGGACGCACCACCACATTCGTTTTCCCCATTGAAGGATATGAACCGCTATCAACCTTTGACATTATTATCAAAAACAAAACACTTGGATTACACACGCATTGCTTGTTCGATTTGCACCCCGAAAAGCAGCGATTCATGACGATTGATGAAGCAATTACGTTTATTCAACACGCGGCGGGAACGCGCAATGTCCCCATCCAAGGATGGATAGGAGTCGGATTAGCTGGAATGGGAAATGATGCCCAACACGTAAAAGCAGGATCACTGCACGAATTACAACGCGAAAAATGGAACGTATTCCCCCAAAGCATGATTATTTGCGGCGACATAAATGAGAAAGAACACGAATCATTGCAAAAAATTGGAGGGCTCCAATGGTAAAAAAAACAAAAACAAACGCAAAACAGATGCCAACACGCTCGACTGAATTGAACAATCAACTCGTTGCACGTGTGACACGTTATCACACCATTACCAAACAAGCCCTTGAAAAAATTGGAATGAAAGCACGCCGGGGAACGCGAGAATATGATATTGCCATGGATTTTTTGAGCATGGCCAAAAACTATTTCAACGACGCGGCACACTTTGAAAAAAATGGAGAATTATTATTAGCATTGGCCGCATACTCGTACGCGCACGCGTGGATGGACGCAGGAGTAAGAGCCGGCATACTTGATGGAAAAGAAGACGATCGACTCTTTACACTACCCTGAAGAACCCACTTGAAGCAGACAAAAAAAGGCAAGACTAAAAAGGAAAGACCACCGGATGAGAGCATGAAAGTATACAAAAACAATCCCTTCGACATGGATTTGGGGCCCTTCTCCGGGGCAGCTAAACCCGTTCTCGTGGGAATAGTATTGGTAATTTTGGCACTCAT
>VGJJ01000006.1 GCA_016867455.1 Candidatus Iainarchaeum sp.
AAACGGTTGCTCGATGTAACTGTGGGGGAAATAGAGAAGAGTAGAGTCGTGTTGCAATAGCGAGCATGGCGATGCGCCCCCTTTCCATATCTTTACAGTATTCTCAACCCCTTCTTGGTAGCAGGGGGCCAACACGCATGAGTATCCTAATCATTGACATCGAAAAAAACATTGAGGAATCCTTCCGCCAAATCGTCGAAAAACGCTTCGGCCACGGAGAACAAACCCTTGAAATCGTTCTCAATGCCTTAATGAAAGACTGGGTGGAGAAGCAGGGAATTCGTCAAACGTAGGGTGTACTTCCGTTTCCTTTTTATACGCCCAAATAGTAGCATTCCCATGCAGCGCAGCAAAACAGGCATCCAGGGATTAGACAAAGCCTTGAATGGGGGTTTTCCCGAAGGGAACTTAGTATTGCTTTCCGGCGGAGCCGGAACCGGTAAGTCCACGATGGCCATGCAATACTTAGTGAACGGCGCCACTCTTTTTGGTGAAAAAGGATTGTATATCTCCACCGAACAAAATGAAGAAGAATTGCAAAAGGCCGCATCCCAGTTTGGGTGGCGTTTAGTGGATTTAGAAAACAAAAACTTGTTGAAAGTGGTTTATTTCAAAGTATTGGAACAAGATCATTTTATTCAAAAAGTAGAGGAGCTTGTTCAAACATTCAAACCTAAACGTATTGTGATTGATTCCCTCACAACGTTAACGGATTTCATGATGATGTCCGAATTGCAAAAGGACGTGGGCGTATCATTAATCAAAATCGTTGATACCGTTTCTCCCATTCCCCGCACCGAGCAAATCGTCACGAAGATTATTTTGTATAATTTAGTGAACAAACTCAAAGAGTTTGAATCCACTGTTCTCATGACTTCGGAGCTACCGGAAGGTTCGCCCCGTTTGTCTGCGGATGGGGTTACGGAGTTTGTCACGGATGGAGTGATACTGCTTGGTTATCTCGCAGTTGGTGCTACGGACTTTCGAAGTATGCGTATAAGAAAGATGAGATATACTGATCACGAAAAAGGATCATTAACCTACAATTTAAGTCCAACTGGGATTGACATTACAGCAGAAAATAATATTCTGTGAGGGTTTCAATGGATATCGCGACTGAATTAATTATTTCAAACAAGTTGCAGTTTGAAGAAGGTGAGATTAAACTTTTTGGAACTAGTATTTTCTTAATTCCGCCTGAAGTATATATGTTTTTGTATAGTGAACTTGACAAGACTGGACAAACTGATATTTTTTATAAAACGTGTCAGGCTTCTGCTTTTGAACTTTTTACAAATTTAATTAAATCTAGTCATAAGGATATCGATGAGTTGATTGCGTTTGTACCTAAAATTCTTAATTTATTAGCATATGGAAAAGTTTCTATTACAAAAAAAGATTTATCAAATATGGTGTTTGAATTTTCACTTGAATCGCCTCTTTATCCTGAAATTTTTGGTAAATACCAAAAGCCAATAGATGTTGCATTTGCTGGATTATTAGCTGGTTCACTTAGTGCTGTGCTTAAAACGCCAATGCGTTGCATAGAAAAAGAATGTGTTTCGACAGGATTTGGAAATTGTACTTTTGTGGCCGAAATGGGTGTTTTATAATGTTTACTTTGATGGCAAAATTGTTGATGAGTAAACAAGTAAAGTTTTCTGATGGGCGCTTGGAGTTAATGGGCATTAGAGATAGTTTCACGCCAGGTGTTACTTTTGTTGAAATCCAAAAAGAGTTGATGAAATCCGGACGTCAACATTTGATTTATTCAAGTGCCAAGAAATCTGGTTACAATTGGTTCAAATATATGTCAAAGGTTTATTCGGGAATGAAGCAAACAGAAGCGGTAAAGTGGGGTGTTGATTTAATGTCACTATCTGGGTGGGGGATTCCCACATTAGAAAAGCTAGATTTAGAAAAGAAGATTACGATATTTAATTTAAAGAATTCAACTGTTGCTAAATTATATGGAAAATCATCTACTCCTGTTGATCATTTTTTTAGAGGACTTACTGCTGGAGGAGGGAGTTATATTCTCAACGAAGATTTGGACTGTGTCGAAACCCATTGTTTGTCAAAAGGAGACGGGTTCTGCAGATTTTTAGTTGCCCCAATTAATTTACTTGAAGTCTCAAGTAAATCACTTCGTGATGACTTTGGGAGATAGGGCTTTAATGAGATTTTCTAAATCATTTTCATCTCTCAATACAAAATCAAAGAGCCCAAGATAGTAAGGAATATTATCTATAAAATCATGGTGATTTGTTCTAACCAAGATTGAATATGCTGATTTACTCATAACTTCTATATCCAATATATCATTGCTAATAAAAATGGTATTTTTTAGTGAAAATTTTTTCTTTTTCTTTTCCATGTGCTCTTGTGCAACTTTTTCTTTAGTTGAAAATGGAAATTCTGACTTTGCAGGTATTTTGTCAGAAATAAGTCTTTCTGCCCCTACTATCGTTCCATTATTATCGTATTTCATTACTGAACCATATCCCCCACCAAGATTGAATTCACTAGCGAGTCCTTTAGCAACAGTATCTGAACTCCTTGTAGCTAATATTACTTCAACATCATTAGAAAGTTTTTTTGTTAATTTAAGTAATAATGGATTAACTTGTTCAGCCGATTTTACTATTAACTTTATTTCCGATTTTCTATTTGCTTTTCCATGAATCAATAGGCGCAGTCCAGTAATCATTCTCAAATTATCTGCGGACAGATTATCTTTTTTTTCTGATAAAATTACTTTGTTGTATTTTTCCGCGCCATCGTGGTAAACAAGTTTAAGGCCTTCTTTAAATGAATGAAATTTTGAAAAAGTCCCATCCATATCAATAATTACTAAGTTAAAATTAATTTTTTTTTTGAAAAAAAGTTTTCTTATCCAAAAGTGAGGAAAGTAACTTAATGCCTTTAACAAAATAATCATTTTCATCATAATTTTCTTCGTCGATGATACCACGTGAGCAGGCTGCATTTGGCAATTACTGTAGCAGTTTATATATACCTTGCAGGCACTCTATTTAGATGCCTAAAGTGATAAATATTGCTGGAGCTGGTCTCGGTGGACTTACTGCTGCCGTATTGCTTTCTGAGAAATTTGATGTTCATGTTTATGAAAAAAATGGTAATATCGGCAAGCCAGGTGGAGACGATATTGAAGCTGTAAGAAATTATGGAATGGGTTATGATCAAATTAAATTTCTCCATGATAATGGAATTATTTTAAAACACACAAAGCCAATTACCAAAATTGTAAAATATGCTCCTTCTGGAAAGAGCATGACTGTTCATAGTGAAAACGGCCCACTTTTTCACGCATTTATGCGTGGGCCGAATAAACTTTCTGTTGAGTCCCAATTATTTGAGCAAGCAAAAGAACGAGGGGTGAAGTTTTCTTTCAATACTCGAAAGAATTACAATGAGGTTGATATTGTAGCAACTGGTTCGGTCTATCGAAATGTTTGGGTTTATGGTTCATACATAAAAGGTGTCGATGTCGATCCGCAAAAAATTTTATTTTTCATGGATAACGATTATTCTCCGCATGGTTATCTTTATCTAATTCCATATGGTCCTAATGAAGTTACTATTGCTGCTGGGACTGATGATTTTTCATGTCCCTTGCCAAGATTATTGAAGTCATTTATTGAAAAAAATGAGGTAATAAGTAATTTATTGAAAGGGGCATCTGTCGATCATAATATTGCTGGATTTGCCTACTATAATGTTCCCGAATCTGCTGAAGTAAATAATGTAAAGTTTGTTGGTGGCGCGGCTGGATTCTTGGATGCATCTCGTGGGTTTGGCGCAAAATATGCTCTTGAATCGGGGATATTCGCTGCTCGGGCAATCCTTGAAAATATTAGTTATGATGCGTTGTGGAAGTCCGCATTTGAGAAAGAATTGATTGACAGTTTTAATAGGCGTCTTTTACATGAAAAATTTTCAAATAGCGATTATGAAAAACTACTTCACGGAGATGAGGTTTCAGTGAGTAGATATAACAAGATGCCTATCCCGTTTAGAGACTCATTTGAGAAATTGAGGAACAGTATGGCTCTAACAGAATCCCGAAAAAAATATAGTTTGGAAAAATTATTTTCAACTACTTAAATTTTATTTCTCAAAGAACGTGCTCGTCTTCTCCCTCATCTCGTCCGCCAATTCCTTATTTCTAACAATAATAATCTGTATTTTCACTTTCCTGTTGACTAGTTCAGTGAGTCGTTTATAGTCCATTTTTTCAAAGCTTTTCGTGTCGTGGTAGAATTTTTCCACGTCTTTCCAGAAGTCGGCGGGGTAGTAGATGTTGCAGATGTGGTCTCCCCGAATGATATAATCGTGGTCTAAAGCTATTTTGGATCCGGTTTGGCATTGTTTTCCTACTTTGTTCAACCAGGCCGCCAGGGCTTTATCTAAGGGTGTTCTTTTTCATTGACTTCAAGTATTGCCTCTCTCATTCGTTGTTTAGCCACGACGTCCAACCCAATCGTGGGTTCATCCAGGAATAATATTTTAGGTGTTGGTATGAGTGCGGCTACGACTTCGCACCGCATGCGTTGTCCGAGGGAGAGTTTCCTCGTTGGCGTGTGCATGAATGTTTTAATGTCAAATAGTTGGATGAGATAGTTGATTCTTTTTTCGTATGTTTTTTCGTCCATTTCGTATATTTCTTTGTACAATCGGAAGCACTCATACGGGGGGATGTCCCACCACAATAGTGTTTTTTGTCCGAATACGACTCCGATATTTTTCGTGTACTCATACCTTTCTTTCCAGGGGACGAATCCGAGTACGCTTACTTCTCCGCTCGTGGGGGTGAGTATTCCCGTGAGTGCTTTGATAGTGGTTGATTTTCCACTTCCATTAGGTCCAATGTATCCGAGTATTTCTCCCTCGTTTACCGTGAATGATACTTTGTTGAGTGCAGTGATGGTTTTGTTTTTCCGCGTTAATACGTGTAACATGCCGTTTGTTTTTTCGGGAACGCGATATGTCTTCGTCAGGTTTCGTACGACAATGGCAGGCTTCATACGTGGCTCACTTATTTGATTGGGTTAAAATCGTGTTATTAATCCCTCCCTTCGCTGGCAATCGAACACGTATTCGTCATTTTTCATTATTTTCAATTCTTCAACCGTTTAGTTGATTTCTCTTCAACCGCGCCTATATTACTCTGTTTTTCGCGTCTTGGTTTATGCAGCATAAGTTGAGCGTGTGCGGGAGAACTAGTTGTGAGCCTATCCCTCGTTTTTCTCCCGCGCGCGTTTCCCTGCATGCGGGTTGTTGAGCGTATGATGCTCCGTGATTTGGTGTTAGTGAAAGCGGTTTCTGCGTTTGAAAACATTGGTTTCATGGAGTGGCACGCGCGTGTGTTGCGCGAGCTCTCAACAAGTCCTATGCCCATTAAGGAGATTTCTCGCCGCACGGGTTTGTTTCATTATCAAATACAAGGCGTGTTGCAAGACTTGCTTGCGTTGCAGTTGATTGAATACACGCGCTATGGGATACAGTTTCGCGACGCGGGGGAGATGTTTGCGCAATTAGTGGATTGTTGCGAAGGCCATGTTGAGCGTCATTCGTATGATTGGGAGGCCGCGTTTGAGGTGGTTGTTCCGCGTGTAAAAAGTTTGAAGAAGCAGTTTGATTTTAATGAATAACCAAAAATTAATACATCACGTGTTAGGGGTTGTTCACCCTTCCTTGCCCAATGAGCACGGGTTACATCCCTCGTATGAGAAAGCGTTTTACGTTCAACCGGGGAATGCGCATCATTCACCTCACCATCAGACAGTGCGTCATCATTCGGAGCATCATTCCAAGAAGTAGCACGTTAATCGTATGAATGTGCAGTGAAAAATAATTATTTTCTTTTTATAAGGTGTAAATAATATTCTCTCCTCGCCCACCATGCATTGGTGGCTGTTTTCACGTGCCATTTTCCTTTCAGTATTCCCTTGCGTGGAATGAGGCTCAAGTCTTTTCCTCCCATTACTTTTTGGGTGATGATGGCCTCGTTGGCGGAGGGGTTTTTTCGGATGAATTGGAAGAGTATTTTTCGTGCGTGTTCCGGGTTTACGTTAATATCGCACACCACGATGTCTACTTTTTGGGGTATTTTGGGGGCGTCTTCGGCTTTTTTGGGAATATACGTGACGCGTTTGTTTTTTTGCAATTTCGTGTCGAGGATGGTTTTGTCGATTGCAAAAATGTGTTTGGCTCCTCTTTCGAGGAGTGCTTCCGTCCATCCTCCGCTGCCACATCCTAAGTCTGCAATGACCTTGTTTTGGGGATTAACATCGAGGGTTGCGAGTAAGTATTGGAGTTTTTTTCCCGAGCGGGTGATGGTTTCTTTCTCTGTGAATTTGTTATCCTTGTAGGGGAAAAAGTGTTCATCCAATGAAAATGGTTTTACGGATGCGTAGTATTTTTTCTTGTAGCGCAGTATGAACCACATGTTGTGGTTTTGCGTTGGGTTCATTTTGACTCCCATTTTTTCGAGGGCAATTCCATTTTTGACTTCCATATCTCTTCCGGATAGTTTGGCATCATCCACTGACCACGCACGCAAGGCATGCGCGTCATTTCCCATTTGTTGAGCGTGTTTGGCGATGTGGGCGCGCATTTTTTTATCATTGGTGAACGATTTTACCTCTTGTGCATGAATGAGGAATGGTCGAATGGTTTCGTTCTCAAATATTTTGGGATTGGCTTTGACGAGGAAGTGGTGTTCTCCCAAAAATAAGGGTTTGAGTTTTTTCTTTTTCACGTATTCGTGTACTTTGCGTGAGAAGTGATTGTTGTAGGCAATCAACAGTTTTTTTTCGCTGGGCATATGTTATTGGTGCGTGTACAGCATTAAAATCCCGCTTGTTTGATGCGTTCAAATGCTTCTTTTATCTTGTCTTTTCCTGTCGCATAACTGATGCGGGCGAATCCTTCGCCGTGTTTTCCAAACTCATTTCCCGGCACCATCAAGACTTTGGCTTTTTTGAGCATGGTATGAACGTATTCGGATGATTTTTTTCCATTCGTGATGCGTGGGAACACATAGAATGCTCCTTCGGGTTCTTTTTCCACGTGCAGCGTGTGCGTGTTTTTCAATAATTGGAGCGTGAGTTTTCTCCTTTCATCATAGGAGTGTTTCATTTTTTCCACGTATTTTTGGTTCATTTCGAGTGCGGCCATGGCCCCATATTGGTTGGCTGTGCTGGCCGCGAGAGACGTGTAAATGTGTATTTGGGACATTTTTTTCACGAGTTCATGGTGTCCGGCCACGTATCCTAATCGAAAACCCGGCATAGCGTATGATTTGGAGAACGAATGAAACGTGAGCACGTAGTCATGCATTCCGTTTAACGAGGCCATGCTCACGTGTTTTGATTTGCCAAAGCAGAATTTTTCATAGGCTTCATCGGAGAAAACAATTAGTTCGTTTTCGACGGCAATATCGGCAATTTCTTCGAGCACTTTCTTGGACAGTACACTTCCCGTGGGGTTTGCGGGCGTGTTGAGGATAATCGCCCTTGTCTTATTCGTTATTTTTTCGCGTATTTCTTCCGGGTGAATTTGAAAACCATCCTTGTCGGATAGTTTGTAGGGCACCGGTTCTCCCGTCACCATGTCAATCATGGGTTCGTACGCTAAAAAAGCTGGGTTGGGCGTAAGTACTTCTTCTCCCGCATCCACCACGCTCAACAAGCCCATGAGCAATCCTTCCGTGCTTCCCGCGGTGACGCAAATTTCATTCATGGGGTCATCGAGTGAAATATGGTTTTCTTTTTTGAGTTTGCGTGCAATCATTTCTCTCAGCGCGGGCAATCCGGGTATGCTCGCGTAATGTGTTTTTCCTTCTTTCAACGCTTTGATGGTGGCGTTTACAATGGGTGCGGGTGCATCAAAATCCGGTTCCCCGGGTCCGAGTGATATTACGCTTTGGTCTTCTTTGGCTATTTTCATAATGTTTTCAAATTCCGAATCGGGAAGTTCGCTCACGCGTTCCGAAATAATGTGTCCCCATCGTGATTTGGATATGCGCTTTTTCTCATTGAGAAAGTGGTGCATGTTATTTTCCCTCGATGATGCGCACATCCACGGCTTGCACACTCTCAACAGTGGCAATCACTGGATTCAAGTCTAGTTCGCGTATTTTGCGCGTGCTCATGAGTTTGGAAACTCCCATGAGTATTTTTTTCAAATCATTAAAGTTGATGCTTTTTTGTCCGCGCGTTCCTGCGAGGATGGGGTATATTTTCAATTCGCTAATCATTTCATCCATGTTCGTGTTGGACAACGGCGCGATGCGCACCGCGGAGTCCTTGAATACTTCCGTGTAAATGCCCCCCATTCCCACTAATACGGTGGGTCCGAATTGGGGATCCATTTTTCCTCCCACAATGATTTCGATTCCTTTTTTCATGGGCTGCACGACCACATACTCGCAACCGGGTATTTTTTTCATGAATTTGAAGGCAGCAAATGCTTCCGTGTCATTTTGAATGTTTAACTTTACGCCGCCCACATCTGTTTTGTGCAATAATTTTTTTCCAACCGCTTTCATGGCCCATGGAAAGGGGATTTTTTTACTTGTTGTGCGTAAGTTGGAAATGTTTTTGATTCCTGCACTTTCTACGAATGGGACTCCTGCTTGTTTGGCGGTGCGCAGCGCGGTCATGAAATCTTTGGGAAAATGGTTTGATTGACTTGCTTTCGTTTTGGTGCGCTTTTTCATATCTTACCCTTCTTTTTTGTCTTTTTAATGGTGTGGGGGATTCTTATAGGCATAAATACCCCGGTTCCTATTTCTCCTCATGGGATCTTCTTCGCCGCGCAGGAAATTGGTTTTTCCATTTCGTATTAGTACGAATAAGCGTGGTCATCGTCAAAAGGGAACTTTTGCTTTTTTGCCGCGTGATGTGGCTGTTTCTCCTGAGTTATTGCAGCGTCTTTCCCGTGAAAATAGTTCACGTCGTTTTGGCTTGCGTGTTTCAGGCAAGGCCGCTTCAGCCGTTGCGCGTGAGCGACAGCGATTGGCCGAACAATCTGATTTTTTCATTAAACCCGTGAATGCGCGCATACGTTCTATTCGAGAGCGTTTAACACGAGCAAATATTTTAGTCGAAAAACCTATTGAGGATTTGAAAAATAATACTGAACTTTTTCGTAGAGGAAATTACAAAGAAGTAGTGGTGCCTGATTCTCGTGGCCCGCATGACTACGTTTTTCAAGTGAAGAATCCCGAAAAGTTTGCTCAACGCATGCGTGAGTTAGTAACAAGAATTCACCTAGTGGGAGTGGCACATAATCATCTGCATATGCGTAATGTTCTGGTTACTCCGGCAGGGAAACTTCAGTTGATTGATTTGTCCAAGGCCCGTCTTTTTCAACGGCCTGCCAAGAATAAATTAGATTTTTTGAGGCGCTATGGAAATGATTTGTATCAGGTGGCGCTTGCCCTATTCATGCTTCGTGCATCGAGCAGAGGCAGTACGTACACACTTGAGCGGGAAAAGGCGTATTCTCTTTTTGTTCATGAGTTGGAAACCCTTGTTCGTATGCACCAAAAGGCAGGTATTCCAACGTTCGGGGTTGCCCCCAATGACCTGATTAACATTCATTATTCCGGGGGGCGATTCGTTTCCTAATCCGCCTTTATAGGCCTTTTTAGCCTTGTTGAGCGTCAATTTGGGCTTCTTTTTATAAACTTCCCCGTGTATGAGTTAGTGGAACTTAGCATTTAGTAGTGTTTTTTCGTTCTGTTTTGACCCGGTCGGGGTCCGTATTAAAGGGTGCACGCCTGTGCCCGGAACGTGCGAAAAATCCTCGATGCAGGATTGTGAAAAAAAGTATGAGTAACTATACGTTAACCGTCCATGGGGCGGGTAAAGAAATTGGTCGTTCAAGTTTTGTCTTGAATGCCGAGAATGAGAACATTTTGATGGACTACGGTGTCAAATTCACGCCGGAAGAAACCGCTTATCCTGTTCCCATTACTAAAAAATTGGATGCGGCTATTTTGTCGCACGCTCACTTCGACCATTCCGGTTTTGTTCCCCACTTGTATGTGGATAATCCCACGCACTTGTTTACGACGAAACCCACGCTCGAGTTGAGTAAAATGTTGTGGGCGGATTCACTCAAAATCGCCGCGCAAGAGGGAGAAACTCCCGCGTATTCGAAAGCACACATTGCGGCAGCGGAAACGAATGCCGTCGGTATGAATTATCGCAAGCCCGTAGACATTACCAAAAACGCGCGATTAGAATTCTTTGATGCCGGACACATTTTGGGAAGTGCATTGAGTAAAATTTCCATTAAGAACAAAACCTTCGTGTACACGGGGGATTTTATGCTTCCGCCTATTCGTTTGCACAATGGAGCGGACGTGAAAAGTATTGGTAAAGTGGATTATTTGATGATGGAATCCACGTATGGTAATCGTATGCATCCGGATCGTGAAAAAGTTATTCATGATTTCATGGCTAAAATACGTGAAACGCTTGACAGGGGCGGTCACGTGGTCATTGCGGCGTTTGCCATCGGAAGAAGTCAGGAGATTTTGGACATCTTGTTTGAGTACGGTGTCGATGCCCCTGTTTTCGTGGATGGAATGTCCCGCAAGGCAACGGAGATTTATCACCAATTTCCGCAATATAATTCCAAACCCAAAGTGGTTCAGCGTATGTTGGAGCAATTGAACTTTGTGGTGCATCCGGGAATACGCAAGCAAACCCTCAAACAACCAAGTGTGATTGTCACGACTGCTGGAATGTTGGAAGGTGGCCCTGTGATGTTTTACTTGGATAAGTTGCACGCGGATGAGCGTAATAGTTTGCTTCTTACCGGGTATCAAGTCGAAGGAACGAAAGGTCGTGTCTTGTTGGAGACGGGTAAGATTGAATTGGAAACCGGATTAGTTGAACCTAAGATGGAGATTCAGCGTTTTGATTTTTCCGCTCATTCGGGAAAGGATCATTTGATTAAAACGATTGAGACGCTCTCTCCCGAACATTTAGTGTTGATTCACGGAGACGAAAAAATCTCCGGAACGTTCACCGAAGAGTTGCGCGGCATGGGTTTCCATGTGAGCAATCCGGGAGTGGGGGATACCGTGAAGTTATAATTCGCGGTTCCTTTTCCTTGATGAGTATTTATGCCATCCTCCCGCTATGCGACGAAGCCTCCGTGTCCTAATTGTGGTGCGGTAGACAAACCTTTCATTGGTTTGTTTTGCCGGGATTGCTATATGAAGGACCATCCTTCCTTGGTCAAAGTTCCTTCTAAATTGGAATTAGAAAAGTGCAAGCGCTGTGGAAAGTTACGCGTGAATGGCGTTTGGAGAGAATGGGATGACCTAGTTGTGAATAAGTGGGTTCACGATAAAGTGAATGCCAAATCCATGAATGATGTTCACACGCAAGTGTATCTGACGCCTCATCCTAAAGAAGAAAAAGAGTTTCGCGTAAAAATTGTTGTGAGTGGAGAAGTCGAACACTCTCGCGTAGAGTTTGTGTTGCACTCCACTTTATTCATTCGTTCCAATATTTGCAATGACGATATGCTCATTACTTCTGATTATTACGAGGGCATTGTTCAAATAAGGATGAGTGAAAAGACTCCGGAGAAAATTCGTAAAGTGCAGGATGAGATTGTTTCCACTCTCAATCCGTTGCAAAAGTTGGATTCTAAAGCCGTGGTAGTGAATTGGGTGGGTCAAGAGTTTGGTATGGATGCGTGGATTGTTTCCAAGAAGGCCGCGAAGGCCGCTGCGGTGGCTATTTCTCGTTTGCATCACGGAACCATGTCTGTTTCGGGGAAACTAATCGGGTTGGACGTTCACACGAGCAAAACGAAGAATCGTTTAACATTTTTAGTGCGTATTCCGTGATTAGCGTGCGTTAATCTTTCGGAGCATTTCTTGCCACGCGGTTTTCATTCGTTCATTGTATTTGAGTTCTATTACTCGTTTTCCCAATAGTGTGGCGAATCTCTTGGAAATGCCGAATTTTTTTACGAGTTCTTCAGTCGCTTTTTCAGGGGTGGGGGCGGACATGAGTCTTCGTAAGAATGGTTTTTTTTCATCGACCATATTGATAAATTGGTTGACTAACTCTTTATTGGAGACGATTCCTGTTCTTCGAGTGAATGCTGTTGCAGTAATTTCGTGGTTCAGTAATAGTAATGCTGTTTCGAATTGTTGAATTGTTTTATCTGCATACGCATGTTGGATGATTTCTTCAAAAAGTTTTGGCGGGAGATAATATATGATTCTTTTTTTTCCTCGAAAGTATTCGACTCGTTTTTCCCATTTCGGATTAATGTGTTCGTGGCGTAATGCCAATTCTCCTTCTTCGTTTGGTTCCACGCCAATGGCGTGGTGGGCTGCATTCCAGTCTTCCTGGCTAATATTTATTCCTCGCGTGTGGTGCAGTAGTCTCATGCGTGGCTCTCGCGCATTCCCTCGCAGCAGGATGTTGAGAAAAAAAACGTGAGATGGATCATTCTGGTTGGCGAAAATGATGGGGTCATATGGTTTGTTTATTCGTGCGGGAATAGCTGTTTGTGCTGGCCAATTTTTGACTGCTGGCACTTTCCCTCGTTTCACGGTGGGGAGTAAAAATCGGCGAGCAAACTCGACTGGTGTAGCGTGTTTGCGCAGTGCGGTGAGTGCAGTGCGAGACATTTAATCCACCTATGATTCGTTTCCTTTCAGCGTTGCAATGATTTTTTCCACGCTGGCCATCGTCACAATGAGTGGGATTTTTTCGTTCTCAGCAATTTTTCGTGCAACGGGGTCTACTTTTTGGCAGCCATGTAACACGACGACACTCGGACGGAGTTCCGTGGCAAATCGTCCTACTTTCACGGCGATTAATGGAGAGCGTCCGTTTTCTACTTGCGTGAAAATGAGTGCGCGTTCGGGTGTTTTACCATACATTTGCAAGTATTCGTGCACGGGCACGTCGAGAATAACTTTCAATGAGTCAATGACCGTGTACCCATATAGTGTCAATTCTTTCAATCGTAATGGGTTGGCGATGCATTCTCCTTCTATTTTTTCCATGAATTCTTTTCCATTCATTCCGGAGTGGAATTCGTGAATGTCAAATACTTTGTCCACGGGCCCTTCTTGTCGTGATAATTGCGTGGCGACTTTTCCTCCCCTGTTTTTGTCCACTTCCATGAGCGCGTCCACGAGTCGGTTGATGACGGCAATTCCTGGACTTTTTCTCCTTCCCCCTTCGTAATCGGATATGGTTGAAGAGGAAACGTGCAGGTGTTCGGCGAGCTCGGTTTGAGATATTCCAAAAATCTCTCGCCATTTTTTCATGGAGCCGCCCGGATCCTTGCTGAGGGTTATTTCTCCGGCGATGGTGACTTTTAGTTGGTCCATGCTCGAAACATCGGTAAACGTCTATATAAATCTACGGCAAAAAGCGTTATGCTCATTTGCTGTTGACGAAAACCTTTCCTTCAGGGGTGCGGCATCGTTCCGGATAACTCTCCATAATGGAATATCCTGCGTCCACGCAATCGTCAAATGTTCGAATATCATTCACTCCCGGAATGATTTGCACCACGGTTTGACCATTTGGCCAAACACATTTGGGGGGATATGTTTTGAGCATGGGGTTTCCTTGCGCGATGCATTCGTCATACGGCGTGGAATACGATGTGGTCACATTCGTGGGGATGAAAAATAATACTCCCAGAATGGCGAGTAGAATAATCGCTCCCACTCCCACTCCTGCGAGTTTGAGGAACGTAATCCCAACCGGCTCCTTCTCTGCGAGTGGTTTTTCGGGATGTTTTCTGGTTTTGATGGCCATACTTGTTGAGCGTTATTTTTCCTTATAATTTGTTTGGTTTCTGCAGGATTTTTCCGAGATGTTTATATGGGTGAAAAAGAATTTTGATTAATGCCTGCCAAAAAAAATCCCGACATGGATAAAGAATGGAAGAAGAAACTCTCCGCAGAACAATATCATGTGTTGCGTGAGAAGGGAACCGAAGCCCCTTTCACAGGGAAATATGTTCACACCAAAGATAAGGGAATGTACACGTGCGCGGCGTGCGGTGCGGAATTGTTTTCTTCGGATGCAAAGTTTGATAGTGGAACCGGCTGGCCGAGTTTTGATCGTCCGGAAAATGTGAAAAATATTGAATTGGTGGAAGATAATTCTCATTTCATGCGCCGCGTGGAAGTGAATTGCAAAAAGTGCGGTTCGCATTTGGGACACGTGTTTGACGATGGTCCCACGAAAACACGTAAACGATTTTGTATTAATTCGTGCTCGCTGGAGTTGAAGAAGAAGTGATGAATAGGTATTCATTATTTGCTATTTTGGATCGTTTGTTGCCTGCGCCAGAATTCGGAGTTAGTTTGCATAAAATCCACCAATTCTTTTCTGGATGGTTCTTCTGGAAGACCATTTATGGTGAAAATCAGCGAGTATTTTTTTGTTCTCAAAACATGCTCCAATTCTCCTCTCGTCAATCTCTTCAAAAGAGTTTGATCTACTACCGAATAAAAGCGCATGTCTGAATCAGTAACTCTGTACGTTTTTTTTTGGTAACGAGTGGCAATACTGAAGTAAACATTTTGTTAGAAACAAAACCGCGCAAAAAATCCAATTCTGTTGGTTTTTTTCCGGTGTTAATCTGTCGCATTACTATTATTTTCCATGGGAAAACCTGTGGGGCCATTTTTCGTGTTGAGGTAATTCCTTCTTTTTTTAGTTCTGCAGACAATAATGAGTGGTACGTCCCATATTGGGCTTCAACAGGCTTTTCTGAATTTTTTATTCTAGAAATAATTTCGACGTGCCTGATTCGATTTTGAGCTGCTAGTTTTTCAAAAAAATTCTGAATATTTTCGACGGTTGGATCGCGCGATGCCAGCGCGTGTGCCATACCAGTAGTAACTGGGCTATTGTCTCTAATGGCACGCCCTTGATATTCGCCTGATACCACTTTCTTGTTGCGCTGGTGTGCGTCAAGTAAAAATCTTTTTTGTGATCTTTCAAAACGATCCCGTTCTTTCATTCTTTCAACACTGTGTCTATCCAAAAGATCTCCGACAGAATTCTCGATGATTACAGTTCTGCTTCTGCCCAGCGCAGGTCTCTTTGAGTAAATTTCTCCTGCTGGATGAGTCTTGAATATGAAGTGCACATCGCTTCTGCGCCGCGTTCTTTTCCTGCCCATAATGGCATTACTTTAACGCGGTAAATAAGATTATGGGTTATTACAATTAGCGTGCTTTCGATAAGCCTTTTCGGGAGTTAACCTACCTGGCAGTAGACGCGGGATTCCATTCGTCGAAATCAGAATATTTTTGGCGAATCTTGGCTTTGTGGCGCTCGTTTGATGATCCTATTTTTTCGAAGAATTTTCGGACATTTTCTTTGGAGGTGACATGAAGGTGCTTTCCATTACCCAATACTTTCGATTCTACTCCTAGTTCAGTGAGGATTTGGTGAAGTTGCGTGAGGATTGGAATGTTTACCATTGTAATATCCACGCGCATGTAGGGCTCTTTATAGATTGCTCGTTTATCAAAGAAAACACATCCATCTGTATCAAAGACTCCTCTCACAAACGCGGCTCGGTAATCAATTTTTCCTTCCATTATTTCTTTGGGAACGAGAACTCTGTTCCACTTTTCTCCCGACGGCATGCCAAAGCGTTGGGTGATAAATTCATGCAATAATTTACAATGGAATGTGACCCACATACTATTGTCTTTTTCTCGTATTGATTGTTTTTCAATATTAAAATGCTTTTTAGCGATTGGAATTATTTTGGTTTGATAATAATTCCAGTCGTATCTCCTGTCTCCTGCAAAGCCAGTGAAATAGTGTCTATCATATTTATTAGTAAATCCATCTCCTGCAAATGCGCCTAAAAATTCGCTTATGTCTGTTGTTAGAGGCTGATTGATATCAAATATGTTCGCCGCTCTTTCTTGAACTTTTTGTATTGCAATATTTCGTGCTTTTACAATGTGGTTAGGGTGCATTTGTTGAGTAGTTATTCCCCCTTTAATGGAGCCCCAATTAGCAGGTTTGTTTGAAGAAATTGCTGTATATCTTTTTTGGACAGCTAGTGGTAGTTTTTCTAATAAGTCAGAATATAGTGATTCTGGTAATGTTAATTCTTGAATGTAATATTTCCAAAAGTGTCCGCGGGAAAGTTTCAAATACTGACAAAGCTCGTGTTGTGTTTTGAACTTGCCATACTTTTGTGCATCTTTGAAAAAAGAAATGGAATCATCGCGATTGCCAATAAGGATGCGATTTTCCATACATAAGCCCGTAGAGGGAATTGAACCCTCAATCTCCAGTTTACGAAACTGGCGCGATACCATTTCGCTATACGGGCAGTATATGCCTGCCCCAACCCAATTTCGCCATAGGTTCCATTGGGTATGGACTATTTCGGCTCGGGAATGCTTTAAAACGGCGCGGTGGGCTCGTTGAGAGGGTGGGATAAAACCCCTTTAATCGGCTAAATCGTTGAATGTTTTTCTTCCCGTGGAGAATTTCCAGAAAATCTCATCGAGTGCTTCGACGGGTACGCGTTTTTGTTCCATGGTATTTCGTTCACGCAGGGTGACGGTGTTGTCTTTGAGCGTGTCATAATCCACGGTGATTCCGAATGGTACTCCCACTTCGTCTGCTCTCGCGTATCGTTTTCCAATGCTCCCACTTTCGTCATAGAATGCATTAACACTCATGCGTTGTAATTCTTGGAATAGTTTGTATGCGGCCTCGCTCATGCCGTCTTTTTTCATTAATGGATATATTCCTACTTTGTAGGGGGCAATGCGTGCGGGGATGTCGAGGAAGATTCGTTCTTCTTTATCATTCGTATCTTTCACGAATCCCGCGTTTAACGTTGCAAGGAGCGTGCGGTCCACTCCCATGGATATTTCAAAAATGTGGGGATAGAATCGCTCGGCTTGTCCTTCTTCGCGTACTTGCAAATCGGCTTTTGATTGTTGGGCGTGTGTTTTGGCGTCGTGGTCCGTGCGATAATTGCACGCGGCGAGTTCTACCCACGCGTCATCTATTTGTACTTCAAAATCCCACGTTTCTGCGGCATAGAATGCTCGTGCTTCTTTTTCGAGTTCGCGAAAACGCATCGTGTTGAGTGGTATTCCGAGTGTTTCTCCGAATTGCTGCGTGCGTGCTAAATAATAGGCGACGATTTTTCCGGAAACGATGTTTTGGTCCACGGCTTCTTGGCATGTGATAGCGTGTACTTGTTTGTCGGATAGTAAATACACGTTTATTGCATAGTCTTTCACGTCATCCCAGTTTTCGACTTCGTTTATTTTTTGGGGGTTGAAGAATATTTCCACGTCCATTTGTTCGAATTCTCGTTTGCGTAATAGTCCTTGTCGGGGGGCAATTTCATTGCGGAATGTTTTTCCTACTTGTGCGAGTGGTAATGGTAATTTTACGCGTCCTTGTTTCCATATTCGTATGAAGTCTAGGAAAATATTTTGGCAGGATTCGGGTTTCAAGTATCCGGGGTTTCCTTTGCTTGCTCCCACGTCCACGCGCATCATCATGTTGAACTTCGTGGTGCGTTCGAATGGTTTTTTGTCTTTGGGGCAGACGAGATTTAATTCGACTACTTTTTGGTCAAAGTATTCTAAACTGGCTCCTTCGGGTATTTCGTGTCCGACTTTTTCTTCAATGAGTTTGTCCACGCGATAGGGTGTTTTGCACGTTGAACAATACACTAATGGATCGTTGAAGTTTTCTAAGTGTCCGCTCGCGCGGAAAACACTTTCAGGGAGGACAATGCTTCCATCAATTTCAAGTGCGCCTTCTCGTTCTACTAATAATCGTCTCCACAGTTGTACGACGCGATGTTTGATTCGTGTTCCTTCGGGACCGTACTCATAAAATCCTGCTAAATTATCCGAGTATATTTCCGCACTTGGAAAGAATAATCCTCTTCGCTGGGCGAGGTTGATGACTTCTTGCAGGGGCATATGGTAGGGAATGGGAGGGGGTTATTTTAAAGCCTATCAACCAAACGTGTGCATATGCCGATGGATAAGCCTTTCTCGGGGGCGAGTCAAATTCATGCGTTGCGTAAGCGTTTGATGGAGCAGACGAAGTGGTCTATTTCCACTTCCCTTTCGTCAAAAGATGCCCACGTTATTCGTGCGGTGCAGACGAGCAAAAACTTGGAGGCTATTTACAATCTTCTTTTCGAGCAAACCCTGGAGTGGTATGCGTTGCATTTTCCGGAGATTCGTCAGATGGTGCGTGATCCCCTCAATGTGTTGGGTATCGTTGTGCGTGCCGGTCCTCGGAGTAAAATCACGCGTGAAGTGGCGGGGCAATTCTACACGGATGATTATTCTATTGCTCGTTTAACGGATGCGGCTGCGAAAAGCGCTGGTGGAGATTTGGATGAGAACGCGTTGCGTGCCATTCAGGGTGTGGCTCAAACCGCGTTGGATATCAAGAAGGAGCAAACTCGTTTGAATGATTTTGTCGTGCGCCAAATGAAAGACCTTGCTCCTAATTTTTCCGAACTGGCTACTCCTACGATTGCCGCGCAGCTTCTCGCCAAAGCCGGGAGTCTGAAGCACTTGTCCGAGTTGCCCGGTTCCACGATTCAAGTCATGGGGGCAGAGGAGGCATTATTTTCGCACTTGAAAACTAAAACGCGCCCGCCCAAACATGGTTACTTATTCAACCATCCGCTCGTGAAGCCCCTTCCTAAGCACGCTCGTGGGAGAATGGCCCGTACTCTTGCAGGAAAGTTGGCGATCTGTATTCGTGTGGATGTGTTTGGCCAGTCGAGGGTGGTTGATCAATACAAGCCTGCCCTGGAAGCGCTTTCTAAGCGCTTAGCTAAGTCTTCTCCCCGCGCACGTAAGTCGTTGAACGTGCGGAGACGCTGATTGGAGTTGAGCGTGCATGTCTTCATTCCTGCGCAAGGATGGGAAAAATTATTTTACTCGCTCATTCGTGAATGGTCAACGCGTGTATGGAGAACGCATTGTCACGGAAGGTAAAATAGAATGGAGGGAGTGGAATCCGTATCGTTCTAAACTCGCAGCCGCGTTGTGCAGTGGTTTGCTTGATTTTCCTATTCGTGAGGGAAGCGCGGTCTTGTATTTGGGTTCCGCGGAAGGAACGAGTATTTCTCACGTTTCCGATGTGATTGGCGAAAAAGGAGTGGTGGTGGGAGTGGATATTTCTCCTAAAGCGATGGCCACGTTTTCCAAGTTAGTGGAGAGTCGTTCGAATATTATTCCCCTGCTCGCGGATGCGAACCAGCCTTCGTTGTTGCGTAATGAGTTGGGTGATTTTTCGTGTGATGTATTGGTTCAAGACGTTTCCCAGCGTAATCAGGCGGATATTTTTGTGAAGAATTTGCGCGAGTTTGGAAAGAAAAATGCTCATGGATTGCTCGTGATTAAAGCACGTTCCGTTGATTCTTCTATTTCTCCTAAAAAAGTGTTGGAGAATGAACTTGCACTTGTTAAACGTAGTTTTTCTGTGTTACAAGTCGTTGATTTGAACGCGTTTGAGTCGGATCATTTTTTGATTCATGTGGTAGTGGGGGAAAAATAATGCGCGCTCAACTCGGAAAGAAGAGTTTGCCCTGGAAGAATGAATTGGTTCGTCAATCATTTCATTTGGTATTTGGTTTCTTTTTGTCGGGGGTATTGTTTTTTTCTTCGTTGGATTTTTTTCGCATTTTTCTGATTGGATTATTTTTTCTCGGTCTCGTTTTAGTACACGTTGCTCGTTCACGCGTGTTTGCCCCCTTGAATGAGTTACTTTCCCATGTTGAGCGTGGTCATGAACGCGTTCCCGGTCAGAGTGTGTTTCTCTTTTTGTTGGGGGCATTCGTTCCTTCGATTATTTTCGTGGATTCGTTTCCTGTTTTTTTGGGATTGTTTGCGTTAACGTGGCAGGATGGTTTTTCCACATTGGTTGGTGTGCGTTTCGGCCGTACACGTATTCTTCCGGGCAAAACCCTCGAGGGTTCGTTGGGTGGCTTTGTTGCGTGTGTACTGGGTTTGAGTCTCGTGGTTTCGTTGCCTGTGGCGATTTTTTTGTCGTTAATAGCTACCTTCGCGGAGCTTCTTCCGGTGGATGATTCCCTGAGTATTCCTTTTGTGGTTTCATTAGCTTCCCTTTTCGTATTGTAGGGTTATAATGAGTTTCCTCCGTTTACGTTTAACGAGGGCCCGTAGCTCAGCCTGGACACCAGAGCAGCTCCGTCCTAAGGAGAAGGTCGAGGGTTCAAATCCCTCCGGGCTCGTGGAAGGGTTGCGGAGCAATCCCTTCGTTTTTCTTTGGACTGGGCGTCTACTTTTCTTTTTCTCAAAAAGAAAAGGAGTGCGTTCCAAATCCCTCCGGGCTCGTGTAGCGCCATTCAATCTGCCGGATTCCGCGCGACCGATTTTGATCAAACTTTCTACTGCGTTTCCACAACCACATTAATGGGTTCGTTCTGCGCCACGTCTCCCGTTTTGGGGTCCAAGTAGGAGAGTTGCACTAAACAATTTTGTGTGCTTCCTGGGAGCGCGGTTAGTGGTGCGGTGATTTGCAGTGTGGTTGTTTTGCTGCTTCCTGTTTTTCCTTTCTCATTTAATGTTAAGTCGAAAAAGAACGTCGTGTCGAGGAGTTTGATGTACTCATCACATCCTCCTGTTTCCAATAAAATGTTTTCAATGGGCAGTGCTCCCAAGTTTTCTATTTTTAATAATGCATTTTCCGTTTCGTATGTTCCATTGGCATTTTTGGCAATGGTATATGTTTTGGTCAGGGGTGCTCCATCAATGGTTGTTTTCATTTCGACTTTTGCTTCCGTCAAGTTGAGTGTGAATGGTATAATTTGTGACCAGAATCCCGTGTAGAATTTTATTTCTCCCGTAATCGTGTCCGTGTTTGCGTTCGCGGGGGCGAATAATTGCATTTGGGCGAGAACACTGGCTCCTTTTTTTAACGCGTCAAAGGGTTGTGAGGGCAGCCACGTGAACCATGAGGATATTTCCCCCAGCGTGTTTTCTTGGGAACTCTTGATGGTGACATCGGCGCGTATTCCTTCGCTTAAGTCCGCTCCTGCGTTGTTTTTGATGGTGAATGTTTTCGTGTAGAGTTTATTTGCTGTGGCTGCAAATGTTTGGGGCGTTTTAGGATTCGTGTCGAGACTGAATGTTTTGAATAGGGTGAATGGTATTTTTTCTTCTTCCTTCAAGTATTTTACTCGTATGGTGCCGGATTTGGTGTCTCCTGTTTTAGTATTAGCTACTTTGATGGTGGATGGAATGGAGATGAGCACGTTGACGATAACGGTTGAGTTGGCTCCCCCTGAAATGATGCTGGGTTGAGTAACAATGTCCATGGCCTCAAACGCGTCTTCGAAAACGAGTTCCACGGGTTCACTTTGCGCGGGTCCGAATTGTATTGTGATGGTTCCTTGTGCGTCTTGTTGTCCTGCGACGAGGGTGGTTGGTAAACTGACGTTGATGAGTTTAACATCCAAGTCTTTTTCCACCACCATCGTTTGCGTGGACCCATCCTTTTTGTCTTCCGGTGAAACATTGAATGAAAAATCCCTCGTATTCGTGTATTCGCTTCCGCTCGTATCCACTTCTACGCGGTAATCTCCTGGTCTCAAGTCGAGTGTGAGTGTTCCATAGAATGTTTTAGCCGGTTGCGCGTTGCTTCCTTCATACAAGAGTGCTTCCACGGAGTCAATTTCCATTCCTTCGGTATCTTCCACACTAATGGTGGTTTTGACTAATGATCCGATCAAATAATCATACAAGAAGAATCCTGCTACTCCTACCACGAGTAAAATGAGGAGTGATTTTCCATTTTTTTGAAAGAATTCTTTGGCCGTGTCAATGGGGCTGGGTTGGGGGCCATATTCTCCGCCAAATCCTCCTTCATTCGTATCATTAAACGCTCCCGCGTTATCGTTTTCTATCTCGGTTTCCGGGTACATGCTCGTTTCATTTCGTTTGGGCTAATAAAGCTTGCCACCTCTTATGAGTTATGCGTTCTCCCCTCGATGATGTTCCCCAATCTCCCGCGTTGGACGTGGAGACTGCCTCTTTGCGTGTGTTGGGGGTTATTGCCCTTGTTCTCGTGTTGTTTGTTGCGGGTTACTTGTTTTTTCTCCCTAATCGTCCTGCGGAGGGATATTCTACTCTCGCGTGGGGGAAAACTCCCGTGTTTGCGATGGATGCGAATCGTTCCTTGTTGAATGTTGGGAGTTTTGTTTTTTCGGTTGAATTGTCCTCGTTTGAGTTGCGCGAGATGATTTACCGCGTGAGCGTGGAGTATGATTCGCGCATCATTGCGTCGAAAAATGTTTCTCTTTTTCCTCGTTCACGTGAGCTCATTGATTTTTCGATTCCCGTGCAGCTGGTTTCCGTTAAAAATAATGAGTTGCGCGTGCGCGTAAGTAAAATTAATTCAGATATGAATGTGGACAAGGATGATACTCCTTTAGAATTGGTTTATCGCGTGGTGCGCGAATAATTAATAGTGTATTCGTATTCATTATTTTTTTTCGTCTTGTTCACGAGACCATTTTTTTGGTGCGTGTAACGAGTTCTTTTCTCTCTTTCTCGGGTATCTTTTCTGCCAGGCGTGCTACTTCTCGTTCTTTTTCGCGTGCAATCGCATCCAATTCGCGGATGATGTGTTCTTGTTCGCGTACTTTTTTTTCTAATAATGCAATTTTTTGTGCGTGTTTTTCTTCGACTTCTTGTCTGAGTGCGTGTTTCTTCTCATCGAGTGTTAACAATTCTTTCGCGTACGTGGCACGTATGCTCGCAGCTTCTCCTTCTAAATCAAGGGCGAGTTTTCGTGCATAATCGCGTTCTTTTTTGAGTACGGTGGAAATGCCCACGTGTTTTTTCTGGAGTTCATTCACCATTTGTTCTAGTTTTTTGGTTTTGTGGTCCAAGTGCATGTGGTGAGTGGAATATTCGTCTAGTTTTTTCTTTCCTTGTTCTAAGTGGTCGTATAGCGCGTGTTTTTCGATTGCAAATCGCTGTAATAAATCTTGTAAATCGTTCTCCATTTCCGTAAGGGAGTATTTTTCATTGTTGGTGAAGAATTTTTCTCGTTTGAGTTGGTCTCTCTCGTTTTTCAGGTTTTGTATTTCTTCTTCTTTGGTTTTGACAAGGTTGAATAATTCTCCTTCAATGGCTTTGGCGCTTGTGTTTGTTGAGAGTGTTTTTCGCAGGGCAATGGCGAGTTGTTCGTGTGCGCGGTGTAATGTTAACCATTGCCTGTGCATGCGTGCTTCTAATTCTGCTCCCAATGCGGGCGTGTGTATTTTTTCGGTTAGGTCAATTTTTCGGTTGGTTTTGTCTTTTTCAAAGTTCATGTTTCGTGCTAATACTTCGTCTGTTTTCACGAGGAATGTTTCGGCTTCCCTCAAATTTATGCTCTTCATTTCAGGATGTTTGAGTTGTTCTAATTGTAAGAGTGTCACGAGTTCTTTGCTCTGTTTCGTGTGGTCGTGCCATTGTTTCAAACGTTCAACTAACTGCGCGCGGTTCGCCTGTTCCCAGGGAACGAAGGGGAGGGCTTTGAATTTGGACAATTCATCGTGAAGCTGGTCCAATAGTAAGAGTGCTTCCGTCATGCCACGTTCAACGAGTTAGGCCTATTTATGGGTTTTGGGCGGGTTTGGGGGGCGTCATGCGCAACCCGTTTGTGGCGGTTTGTTTACCATTTCGTTTTTATTCCACTCTTTCATTCGTTCTCCGATTTGTCCAAAAATGGTTTTTTTCCATGCATATCTATGATGATAATGGGGTTGTTGTTCACGCGTCGGAGAAGATTCTCATCGACCCTCACCGCAAGAAGGTTTCCGCCGATCGGGTGTTGGTTTCGCATGCGCATTCCGACCACGTGTCAATCGGGGCGAAGAATGAGTTTCCCTACTTCATGAGCACCCCCACTCATGGGTTGATTGAAGCAAAGATTCCTAAGAATGCGCGCACGCACACGATGGATTTTCGCTCGCATGTTCACGCGGGAGCCGAAAAGGTTTCGCTCGTGAATTCGGGTCATATTGTGGGGAGTTCACAAATTGTTATTGAGGGTGAGAAAACGGTGTGTGTGACGACTGATTTCAAGCTGCAGGATTCCATTATTCAAAAGGGTGCGGAGATTGTGCCGTGTGACATTCTCGTGATGGAATCAACATTTGGTTTGAAGCAATTTTCCTTCCCTGCACGTGAACAAGTGTATGAGGAAATGTCTGCGTGGATGCGTCACGCGCAACAAGGCAATGTTCTTCCCGTACTCGCGGGTTATGCAACGGGTAAGGCGCAGGAAATTACGAAAGTGGTGAACGAGTATTCGAATATGGTTCCATTCGTTCACGAGAGTATTTTTGAAAAAAATACGATTGCCGAAAAGCATGGTGCCTCGTTGGGAAAATTTGAGAAGATTGATCATAATTTGAAAGATGCCGAGTTGCTTATCCTTCCGCCCAGTTTGTGCACGCCTCACGTGTTGCATGCGATTAGTGTTTCGGCTCGCAAACCCGTTGTCTCGGCAAAATGCACGGGTTGGTTGTGGAAGGAAAGTTACGACCGAAATTTTGCATTGTCCGACCACGCGGATTATGCGCAACTCATTCAGTATGTGCGTGAGGCCCAACCCACGCAAGTGTTTACGCACCATGGTTTTGAGCGCGAGCTCGCGCTCTCTATTACTAGGGAGTTGGGCATTCCTGCCCGCTCATTGGATGAGGCGAGGCAGAAGGTTTTGGCGCATTATTAGCCTGTTGAGCGTTTGCCTTTTAAATACCGGAAAACTGCATTTGCACGTATGGACATTGTTGAGCGTCTGAAGGATTTGTATTTCTCCGTGGAAGACAAGTATTATGCTTTCTTGGATACTGTTCAGAAACGCATTCCCGTGTATTCCATAGTTGACCCCATTGACAAAATTCTTCCTTCGTTTGGTATTATTTTGGCCGTTTTAGTTGCATTGCTGGGTTTTGGTTTGTTTGCTGGTTTGAGCGGTGTTCTTTCCGGCGGCGAAAAGTTTGATTTGGATGTCACATTCAAGGATGCGGCTGGGGGAAATGTTTCAGGTGTTCACGTCGTTTTAGAGAAAGATAGTGTTGTGATTGACTCCAAGACTACTCAGTCAAATGGCGGGGTGGTGTTTTCCATTCCATCGGGTAGGTATGATTTATTTGCTGAAAAGGATGGGTATGAGCCTTTTTCTCAAAGCATTGAAATTTTACAGAAAAAATCTCAATCCTTTACGCTCAAACAACTTATTCCTCCGGCCAAGCAGCGTGCGTTGTTAATCAAAGATGCATCCGGCAACGTGTTGGGTGTTTTGTCGAGTGTGGATATTTCTCTTTCGTTTTCATGCCAGAGCGGCACTCCTCCCGGTGACCAAACTTCTTCCAGTGGAAATATTTCTTTTTTGCAGCCGGGGAATTGTACGAGTTTGAGTGTTTCGATTAATGCTACGGGATATATTTCCAAAACCATTGCCATTACGTCTGATTCCACTCAAGTGGTTTTGCAATCTTCGGCGAGTTTGGGTCCTGAAGAGCCCATTTCTTCTTCTACTGGAATTGTTGAAGTGTTAGTGAAAGGTCCGAATGCGAGTCCGGTTGAACAGGCTCAAATCAAATTATACAAGGTTCCTGCGGCAGGTTCTAATGTTCTTGCGAATCAAACGCTTTCCGACCCGAATGGGTTGGGTATTTTTCAAAATGTCACGCCGGGGAAACACGTGGTCATTGTTACTAAATCGGGTTTCAAGCAAACCACGAGTGCCGAGTTTCAAGTGAATGCGGGCGAGACTGTTTCGCAAACACTTACGCTTCCCGTTTCAAGCAATAAGAGAAAACTTTTTGTGAAAGTGGTGAGTAGTTTGAATCAGCTTCCCGTCTCGGGAGCCAGTGTCACATTATTCGCTCAAAGTTCGTTGGGAAAAATGGTCGAGTATGATTCCTATACCACGGATTCCAATGGCATGGTGAAAGACCTTCTCGCAGACTTCAATGGTTCTACTTCCCTTGTCGTCGCGCACGATAATTATGTGATTGACATTGCTCCCAACACGGGTATTGTTCCTGAAGAACAAGCGGCACCCATTCCCATTATTCTCACTCCCCTCGCTGCTCCTTCCGCGAATGGTACTATTTCTAATGCACTAATCATCAATGTCAAAGCCACCGATGAAGTGGGGTTGGCGATTAACAACGCCACCACGCGCTTGTTTTCTCCTGATTTGAATGGCGTTGTGGTGAAAGTCCTTAAGACGAATACGTTGGGCGTTGCAAAGTTTTCCAATCTTCCTGCAGGAGATTATCAAGCCACTGTTTCCACGTCCACGGCGGATGGTAATTCTTCCA
Organism: Candidatus Iainarchaeum sp.; assembly: GCA_016867455.1. Classification (GTDB taxonomy): domain Archaea; phylum Iainarchaeota; class Iainarchaeia; order Iainarchaeales; family VGJJ01; genus VGJJ01. The sequence goes on from VGJJ01000006.1 coordinate 26,416, forward strand.
AAGTCAATGGGAATGTGAATCAAACCCTTAATCTTCCGGTCACACTCACGTTGGGGAATGCGTTAGTTAAAGTCATTGTCAAGGATGAGTTGAACACCCTCATCGCGGATGCCAATGTGTCCATTTATTCTGTTTCGGGAAATAATCTTTTGACGAAAGGAACGACGAATGCGCAAGGGCTCGTACAATTAGGCGTGTCAACCGGGCAACAAGTGTATGTGCGCGTGGACAAGTCTCCTTACTTACCATTCATTTCTATTCCGTTTGACGTGTTGAAGAACAACACGCATACGATTAACATTGAAGTCAGTTTGACGAATCCTTCTCAGGCCGCGGATATTTCTCTTTCGCGCATTGACCAAATCTCCACGTCTGGAGCCGTCACTCTTGCAAACAGTTTAGCGAATGGGGGATTGTATGCGTTTCATTTTACGGTGAAATCTTCTCTCGCGCAGAACAATATGAAGGCCGTCGTGCGTCTGAATGGGGATAATGCCACGTCGCACAATTCTTCATTAGATGTGGGGAGTATTGTGGGGGGTCAATCCGCTAAAGGTGGGGTGAGTTTCTATTTGGTGAATAATCCTTCCAATCCTTTTTCTCCTTCTTCATCAGTGAATTCGAACACGCCTTCTAAAGTGTTGGTGAATTCGTTAGGCGATGTGAATACTTCCTCGTACGAACTCGTCGTTTTAGTGAAAATCCGTCCGACCCCCAGTCCGGTTCCTCCCGTCGCGGATAAATTAGAAATTCGTTTCCAAGCACAGAGCGATGTGTCCACGAACACCACGTCGTATTTTGAAACATACACGATTGGCCAACCCCTCAATCAGAGTAATTTTTCGTTTGTGTTTTTGATTTCCGGCGGAACGTTTACTTCACCTATTCAAATCAACGGGGGTTATCCCATTGTGATAGAGAAGGGTGTGGATTACACGGTGGACTATCGCATCTCCAACACGTCTGGAACTTCTCCTACTAATGCATTGTTAGATTTGAGGAAAGACGTGGACTCGCTTACTCTCGTTCCGGCAAATATTTCATTGTCTAATTTTGCTAACAATTCCGTGGCTTCGGGCAGTTTCACGTTGCGCAGCAGCGTGGCGTGCGGCGGCCCCCCTACCAATAACACGTCGTATTGTGCCACGCTCACTCCCACGATTACGGGAACCACTACTACCCCCGCTCCCGCGTTCCCCATTCGTGTGTTTACTACTCCTTCCAAAGCACTCTTCGTGACGCCCACTCCTTCCTTTTTGATTCCCGCGCAAGCCAATCAACCCATTCAAGTCGTGGTGCGTGACCAATTGGGTGTGTTGCGCGACGCGAGTACGGGTGTTCAAGTCAAAGGTATTGTGAAAGACGTGGGGGGAACCGTTTTAGTTCCTGAGTTCACATTCACTCCCACTGGTTCGTTTTTTGCGGGCAGCATTCCTTCTTCCCCGGATGGAAGTTTTTTGGAAATCCGTGCAATCGCTTCACAATACACGGATGGCGTGGTGAACGTTCCCATTTCCAGCCAGATTTTGTTGAATTATTCTACTGATTTTTCGTGCTTGCAATTCACTCCCACTCCTAACCCATTTACGTTTCTCAAGGATGGCAGTGCCACCTTGAATGTGCGCGCGCAAAATTGCTTAGGGGATGTTGTTTTTTACACCAAGGGCTTTTCTCCCGCGCCCAACACCACGTACGCATTAACGGTAAAGAATGGGGGAAATGTGGTCTCGAGCACGGCTCCGGTTACTTTGTCAAATGGTCAAAATGTCAATCTCACCGTGTCTCTTCCTTCCGGCCCATTCGGACAATATCCCTTGTACGTGTACGCGAAATACGCGAGTCAGTCAAAAAATGTTCAACCTTCACTCGTGAAAAACATTGACACGTTTGTCCAACCATTAGGCGGGTTGAGCGGCAATTGTTTGAATTTGTCTAAGTATATTTTTGATATTTCCGATGGAGCGGATGCCGCGGACATTGTGAATAATTGTAACCCTCTTGTACATGATCCTTTCTATCCATCCGTATCACTGCCTATTTCAGGAGTGTATGGTTTTGCTTCCCCTTCCGTTTTAACACCGGAGATGCAGAATCCCACTTCTCCTCTCACATTCAAGTTTAACGTGAGTGTGGATTACAACAATGCGCGTCACGCGGACATGAATATCGATGATTTTCCTCGTAATCCTCCTATTGTGGATGGGAACTGGTATCGGTATGAGATTCCGGCTGCGAACGGGTTGTTTGGCCAGCGCGATGATTACATGAATGCGCAAGGCAATCCCCTCCCGGGAGTAAAATTCAATAAGATTCCTGATTCGCAGAAGTGGAGTGACAACTTATATTTAGAGATTCAAAATAACCCCCTTTCGCCTTGGGTCACTTCTCCATCTATTCATTCCGTGTTGTTAGAATCCACCTTCATCACATACGATGCCGTGACGCTCGACCAATTGTGCTTCAATTATGATGCGTTGCGCGATTTCAAAGTGATTATTGATGGGCAAGTGATTCATAACTTTACTACTCCCAAAATATCTCATTCTGCTTGTTTGACGAATTATCGTTTTTCCGCAGGACCGCACACGATTCAGATTTATTTTTACAAAGACTCGGCGCAGGATTACTGGGTCTCCGTCAAATACAAGGATTTGCCTTTTACTCTGAATGCAAATCCCGGTATATACGGATATGATGAATTGAAAAGACACTACGCTCCCCTTTCCAAAGGATACGGTCACCGTTTCTTTTTGAGTCCGGAGTACGGAAGTTTGTATAGTCGCCAAAACAAGACGAATGGGTTGTATAAGTTAGACACCGTAGATGTTTCCGCGAAAATTGTTCCTTATTCCGCGGCGCAACATTCATCAACTTCTTTAAAAACTCTCACGGATACGCCGGAAGGAACCGCCATTAGTGCCATTTTGAGCAACATGCATGGAGCGGATTACTTGAAACGTGTCTTCTTACGTTCGAGCACGGACAATCCTTCTGTTCGAACATTTGTGCACGACAAAGAAGTGTTTGCTGCCTATACTGGGTTTGACACTCCTGATACGACGCAGCAAGTAATCATCAATAATATTTCTTCTGCTGGAGAGCGTTACGCTGTGTTGAATGTGAGTGATTATTCCACTAACACAGCAGGAACTAATGTGACCGCAGATGTGGGAGTGTTGCTCGATGCTTCTTCGAGTTTGTTCCTTAATGACCATGACGAGAATGCGTTGTTTTCGAATGATAACGTGGTGCAATCGGGTCTTTGTAACTTTTTGAATAATGTTGAGCGCGAAATCGAATACTATTCGGGCGCGGACGTCCGTTTGCGTATTGCAGTAATGGGTGACACGAGGTCGTTTTATTCACGTATCAAAAGCAATCGGGATCCCACTCCAAGATTGGAATTTCCTGATCCATTCACTTGCTTGAGTGGATTGAAAAGGTTGGACGCGAGCGTGTTCCCTTCCAATGCATATGTTGCGGGGAAGCATGATGTGAATGAGGCATGGGCGTTTGCTGCGGAGAAGTTCGCTAATAACAAGTACACGTCCATAGACGATACGGGACCATTTTGGACGAGTCCCCAAAAATTAATGATTATTCTCACGGACAACAAGCCCAGCGGCTTAGGAAAGAATGTTCTCAACTCAGATTGGGACACGACTCCTACGCAATTCCCCCAAATGGGAGCCATGCCTCTGGAGGATGCCCTCGTTGCACGTGCCGCGTCCGCATTGAATGCTAAATCCATTAAGGGAGTAGTCTTGTACCGCACACCCATCGAGTCCACCGCTCTATCTGCGAGCAATCAGTCATTAGCCATTGCCTCGTATGATTCCTTTGCCTCCTCCACGAATGGTTTCGTGGAAGCGTGGGAGAATCCCGAATTGATTTATCAAAAGGGTGTTTTTTGGCTAACTGGAAACCCTGATGTTTGGTCGCACGCGCAGAACAACAAGGTTGGGGTGCGTCTCGCACAAACACTCTTTACGCGTGACACCGAGTCCATGCTCGTGAAGCTGGTTTCATTGCCCGCGAATGCGTGCGTGAGCGAGAGCGGTGACATTGGCCAAACAGGTGCGAGTGCGTTCCCCTCACTAAAATACGATTGGCGCTGGACTGAATTCCAAAAAAACCCCCACGTGTGTGACTTTAATTCAACCTCCTTCGTGAGTGGAAAGTATTGTGATGCTTCTCAATTCATGATGACTCTTGTTGAGAAACTCGAGGCATTGGAGCAAGCGTACGCCCCCGCGGCCACGCCGGCGCAGAAAGCACTCATTCCTTCGTTGCAAACCTTTGATTCGTATTTGATGTATGATTCTTTTTCCACTGATTTTAGAGAAGACTTTGTGGATTATTACACGAATATTGATTTTGCTCAAACCCCGCCGTATTTCAAACCGGTAACGGGTAACGTGGAGGGCGTGTGGAAAGATTATTTGTTGGACGCGCAAAAGTTATCATTTGTCATTAATGGAAACACCACCGCTCCCACGATTCCCGTGCCGGGTCTTTACCGCGTACACATTGATGTGGATTGGCCTTCCACACCGGGAGAATTTTTCACGGCAAGTTCTCCCAATGCTACGATCACGGTTTCATTGAATCTCCTCGCGGACGCGCGCAACTTGTCTAATTATTCCGCGTTCTTCGAACTTCCCTTGAATGGTCGTGTGGGGTATGATGCTTCTACGCAAACGTATCACCGCAACGGGTACGGGACCACGTTCACGGGTGACGTATACGAACTTGTTTCTTACACTGGAATGTCCGTGAAAACGTATGCGAACCAGCCGGGTAATGTTTCCTTGAACACGTATAACGTGCCCGCGCTTCCCAATGTTTCGTTGTTAAACACACAAAATAGGGGAGAATTATTTTCTCTCGACCAGGCGAATGCTATTTTGCATATTCGTCCAAGTCTTCCGGCTCCACTCGCAATGGAGTGGGCGTCCGATACTGCAGGAAACGGGGACGCATATTATGGTATTGGGGAAACCACCCCCACGAATGGTAATCCTGCATACGTGTCTTCGTCCAATGGTCTCTTGTCCTGGGTTCCATTTGGTTCCATCGAGAAACAACCCACTCTCGGGTGCGCCGGTCAATCGTGTTCCATTTGCTTGGATGGGGGAGCCAATCCCTATATTTCCAATGTGGCATACGATACGACTCACTCCACGTCCGCGTGCGGGTTGAGGAGTCCATTGACTAATACTACTGCGTTTGGTTTTACCTCCAATGGTGTTTCGGACAACGCTGCTTACTTGGCGAGTATTTTCTACCGCATCCCCGCCAACACGTATACGATTATCCAAGGATGTAATGCTCCTTCTCCTACGCACGGGCGCATCCTCACGATGAATGGTATGGTGAATGACAATAATCCTTCCACGCAGATTGATGCAGGATCGATTGAAGACATTCTTGCATCCAGAACCACTCTGGCGGATTGGTTGAGTTTGACTACGGGAGACTACACGTGTCTTTCCACACAGAATAATGAGACGAAACTTTATTGGAATGCCAAAGAATTGCGCAACGACTTTACATTGAATGCATTTACTCTCCAAGGATTTGGTGCACTTACGGGTTTAGCGTGCACGGCTGCCGGTTCTCCCACGGGTGTCGCGGGAATTTATACGTTGAATGAGCGCACTGATTCCGTGTTCACGGGAAAGCCCCCCTCTGCTTTTTTGGGTTTTTGTCCATTGTTTAATGATAATGACCCCGTGAATGGATACTATGAGCAGTATGGCATTCCCTATCCTGTGGGGACTAAAATATTTCACGCGAATGGGGGACCCATTACGAATGATCCGGATGATGGTCTCGTACAATATCGTTACAACCCCTCTTCCTGTAAAAATTTGACCACGATGGATTGTCCCATTTCTCCTGGGAAAGTGGCGAAGGATCGTTGCCGCTTCAACACGGAGCGTTATTGGTCGGGGATTCCACTCATGCAACCTTAATCTTCTCGGCGTTTTTTCACCCGTGCAAATAAATACGAGTTAACCCCTTCTTGAAATGGGTTGGAAAATGGGTTTTTTAGAAAAAGGCCTAGTTCACGTCTACACGGGTGATGGGAAAGGAAAGACCACCGCATCATTGGGTTTAGCCTTGCGCGGAGCGGGACACGGCATGCGCGTGTTTATCGTACAATTCATGAAAATTGGTTACACGGGAGAAATTCTCGCCCTGCGAAAATATGGTATTCCTATTAGTTTTGAATCCTTTAATGTGGAGTGCAAAAATCAAGCATTGCATGATGAGGAAATACGCGCAGGAACGTTCAAAGGTTATTGCCGCGATTGTTTTGTTCCCACTGATTTTGATGCACCACTCGCCACAAATGCATTTGAACGCGGAAAAAATGCCGTGTTGAGCGGTGAATATGATTTGGTGGTGTTTGATGAGTTGAATGTGGCCATGAATAAAAATTTAATTAATGTTTCAACCGTTAAAAAAATGCTCGAGGAAAAGCCCATTCATACGGAGATTGTTTTCACGGGGAGAAATGCTCCTGAAGAAATACTCGATGCCGCGGATTACATTACTATCATGACGCTGAAAAAACATCCTTACATGAAGAATATTTTTGCGCGAAAAGGTATTGAATTTTGATGAGCCGAACCCCCTGTTTTTAATCATTTGTGGAGAATTTTCATTCATATGACCATCTTCGTGGATACCGCCAACATTTTAGAAGCTGAAAAGTGGTTGAAACAGCCTTTTGTGACCGGTGTGACTACCAATCCCTTGCTGCTCGCGCAGGTCAAACCCACGAATCGTTTTGAGCATTTGCAAAAGCTCTCCATGTTGTTGAACAAGGAACAATTATTGATGGTTCAAGCCGTGGGGGAAACGCCCGATGAATTATTGGAAGACGCGCGAACCATTCATGAGATGCTCCCCGAAGCCATTGTTAAGGTTCCTGCGGACCGGAATGGTTTCACCATCGCTCCAACCTTAAACCACGATAAAATAGAAATCACTTTTACGGCCGTATTTTCTGCCGCGCAGGGAATTATTGCCGCGTTCGCGGGGGGACACTACATTGCCCCCTATGTAGGAAGAATGCAGGATGCCAAAATTGACCCGTGGGAACAAATTGAGGATATGATGGATGCCTTCGACGCGCACGAATTAGACGCTCATGTATTAGCAGCCTCGTTGCGTACGCCCGATGATGTGGCGAAAGCCTTTGCATTAGGTTGTCAAATCACCGCCAAACCATCCGTGTTAGATGAGTGTATTGGCGTGGAAAACACGGAGAAAATGGTGAAGGAATTCAACAAGGCGCGGTTGGTTTGATTATTTTTGGGATGAAAAAATATGTTGATTGGTGTAGTAGGTAAACCCTCTGCCGGGAAAAGTACTTTTTTTGCCGCGGCAACATTAATTGACGTGGCCCGCGCCGCGTACCCGTTTACGACGATTGAACCCAACAAAGGAGTGGGCTTTGTTCGCGTGGAGTGTGTGGATAAAGAATTTCACACGCAGTGCAACCCTCGTTCGGGTTATTGTGTCAATCACACGCGTTTTGTTCCCGTGGAAATGATTGATGTCGCAGGATTGGTTCCGGGCGCCCATGAGGGAAAGGGTTTGGGAAACAAGTTTTTGGATGATTTGAGACAAGCGGATGTCTTGATTCATGTCGTGGATGCAAGTGGGAGCACGAATGAGAAAGGTGAACAAGTGGAGAGTGGGACGCACAATCCCGCGTTGGATGTTCGTTTTCTCGAAGAGGAAATGGAACTCTGGATGCTGGGGATTTTAGAAAATAATTTTGGCAAGTTTGCCCGTTCTGCGTTTTCAACCAAATCGCAGGTCATTGATGCATTAGCCAAAGGCTTGTCCGGATTGGGCGTCACCAATGCTCAAGTCGATGCCGCGTTGCTAAAATCCAGTTTGAGTGAAAAATTAACCGATTGGAAGCCTGAAGATCATCGCAAATTCATTCATACCCTGCGCTTGATT